>JAGLHV010000045.1 GCA_023143305.1 bacterium
GACTATAGTGATTATCCGTGAAGATCTTGTTGGCGGAGCAGCCAAGGATATTCCAACTCTTTTGAATTATCAAACTCAGGTTGACAATGGTTCTCTATACAATACGCCGCCGTGTTATTCGATTTATATAGCCGGATTAGTTTTTGAATGGATCAAGCAAAACGGTGGTCTGATTGGTATGCAAAAGAGCAATAAAGAAAAAGCTCAAATTTTGTATGATTATTTGGAGCATTCAACCCTTTTCAGCAGTCCCGTCCAAAAGATGAGTCGCTCAATGATGAATATTCCTTTTGTAACCGGAAACAAAGAGGTTGATGCGGAATTTATTGAACAGAGTGCTCAACACGGATTGAAGACTCTAAAAGGGCACCGGACAATAGGGGGGATGCGGGCAAGTATTTACAATGCAATGCCGATAGCAGGGGTTAAGGCTCTTGTTTCGTTTATGAAAGAATTTGAAACTAATAAAGGAGGAGGGAATAATGTATAAAATTTTAAAACTCAATAAGATTTCAGCAGACGGGCTGGCTGTTTTTCCTTTGGATAGATATGAAATCGGGACAGAAATTATAAATCCGGATGTAATAGTGATACGAAGCTCTAATATGTGCGATATGGATTTACCAGAAGCATTACTATCCGTAGGACGGGCTGGTGCGGGAGTGAATAATATCCCTGTTTCACGATGCTCAGAGAAAGGGATTGTCGTTTTTAATACTCCGGGGGCAAATGCCAACGCAGTTAAGGAAATGGCGATAGCCGGTTTATTTTTGGCGTCTCGAGATATTGCAGAAGGAATCAGTTTCTCACAATCTCTAAAAGGAAAAGGAGCTGAAGTTCCCGCTCTCGTTGAAGGGAACAAAAAAAAGTTTGCAGGGCAGGAGATCAAGGGAAAAACTCTTGGCGTGATTGGGCTTGGAAAGATTGGTGTAATGGTTGCCAACAGTGCTATTGATTTAGGGATGCGTGTAATCGGATATGACCCGTTTCTTTCAGTAGAATCCGCATGGGGATTGTCCAGGGAAGTTCAGCGTGCGGACGGAATGGATGCGTTGATAAGTGATGCCGACTATATTTCGGTACATACTCCTTTAACGGATAAAACCCGCGGGATGATTGATGCTAAAAAATTTGCTCTCATGAAAAAAGGGGTGCGTCTTTTAAATTTTTCGCGAGGGGGAATTATTAACAATGACGACTTGCGGGCGGCTATTAATAATGGGACGGTTTGGCGTTATGTAACGGATTTTCCTGATGATAAACTTCTTAATATGGAAAATGTTATCGCGATTCCACACTTAGGTGCGTCAACCCAAGAGGCTGAAAAGAATTGTGCCGTTATGGTTGCTGAACAGATTAAGGATTTTATCGAGAATGGAAATATCAGAAATTCGGTAAATTATCCTGACAGCAAGTTGGCAATAAATTCCGATTTTCGTTTAATGATCATGAACAAAAATATTCCCAACATGGTCGGGCAGATTTCCACAATTCTTGCGACAGCCAATATTAATATTGTTGAGATGTTAAATAAAAGTAAAGGGGATTACGCTTACAATATTATTGATGTTTCTACTATGCCGGATGAGGATACATTAAAGGCAATGTACAGTATTAAAGGTATTGTGAAAGTCAGAGCTTTACGCCTAAAAAAATAATTTAGGTTCATTAGGTGCCCCCCTTTGTTTTCTGTGAGTTTTGGGAAAAACAAAGAAGCGTAATTTTAATTAAATTTATTTCGTAAGTTTTATTTTTTTATTTCAATATAAGTTTTTTTACGATACTTAAATATTTACCGATTTTGGGGTTATCCTTTATCAATCTGAAATAATCACTGCTTAAAAACTTTATTTACGGTGTTTTCTTATCTTTGTCCGGTAAATATTCAGTATCGTAGTAATATCTGTTTTTTTGAAAAATAAATGTCTTATCGCCAATGGTTAACATTGCCTGTTTTAATTTTTCTTCAAGCTTTCCATCGAAGATTGTTCCGGAAGATATTATGGAAGGCAGGAGACATCTTACATTTCCACACCTTTAAAAAAGTTCCCTGAGTAGACAAATAGTCTAAAATTTTAATTTTTTTACTTGGCTCTTTTGTATTAAAATATTAAAAACAGCTTCTATTTTATTTAGTTGTTCGGTTTAGTATAATTTAGTATAATAACTAATGAAGTCCGGAGGGTAGAAGTTCAAAAATAAAACATTTTTGATACTACTTAATTTAATCAGGAGATGGTAATATGAAATTAACCAGTTCCGCATTTGTTAACGGGGGAAATATTCCTTCAAAGTATACTTGTGATGATAAAAATATATCCCCACCGTTAGAAATAAGTGATGTCCCTAAAAACGCTGAGATATTAGTCCTTATTATGGATGATCCTGATGCACCTATGGGGACGTTTGTTCACTGGGTGGTATGGAATATTCCTAAGGATACCGTAAATATCCCGGAAGGGACTGAACCGGCGGGGGTACAGGGTATAACAGACTTTGGCAAAACAGGATATGGCGCACCTTGTCCACCTTCAGGAACCCATTCTTATAGGCTCAGGTTATATGCTTTAAATAAAAAGTTGGAACTGAAGGAAAAGTCAGGGAAGAAAGATGTAGAAATAGCTATGGAGAAATATATCATTGAGAGCGTTTTATTAACGGGGAAATATAAGAGAAGCTGAATTAAAAGGAAAATATGATTCAAAAAGGGGATAGATTTTAAATGTTAAGGATAGAAAATTTAAGTGTTTCAGTATCGGGAAAAGAAGTCTTAACTGATATAAACCTTGAAATTAAGAAGGGTGAAAGACTTGCCGTTCTTGGCCCGAATGGTTCGGGTAAAACTTCCCTTCTTATGGCCATAATGGGTTTTTCCGATTATAAAATTACCCGGGGAAATATTATATTTAAAGGAAAACAAATAAATGGTTTATCTATTGATGAGCGTGCTCGTTTAGGCATGGGAATTATATTCCAGAGGCCGCCTACGATAAGAGGGGTTCGGCTTAGGCAGATGGTAAATATGATAAAGCATAATGATTTTGACACTGACAAAGAAGCGAAGGGATTTAATTTAAAAGGATTTTTAGATAGAGATGTAAACTTAGGATTTTCCGGAGGAGAAATAAAGCGATCTGAACTCTTTCAGCTGCTGGCAAATTCACCCGATCTTTCCTTTTTCGATGAACCGGAATCCGGGGTTGATTTAGAAAATATTATACTGGTAGGCAAGGTTATGAATCGGATACTTAATAAAAACAAGGATAATGCCGGTTTAATTATTACCCATACCGGTTATATCTTTAAATATGTAAAGGCCGATAGAGGATGTGTTTTATTAGGCGGCAAAATTCATTGTCTTGGCGATCCAAAGTGGATATTGGAAGAAGTAACAAAATATGGTTATGAAGGATGTATAACATGCAAGGGAGAAAGAATAACAAGGAAGTCCCGGGTAAAGAGGTAGATATTAAGTCATACAAGTCTAAGGCAGAAGAAAAACCTTACCTGGAGGACCTTCGGGAAATTAGTTCCGACCAAAGAAAGAATATGCTATCTGCCGGTGTAGACCCATCCCATCAAGGGCGGTCCGGTACTTACATTCAGATAGATCACAGCGTAGTACACTCAAAGAGCCTTTATCCCGGTCTTGAGGTAATGAGTATTACCGAAGCGCGTAAAAAACATAAATGGGTAGATAACTATTTCTGGAAAATATTATCCGTTGATGCCGATGAGTTTACTAAGCAGGCTGAACTTCAACCGCATCAGGGTTATTTTTTAAGGGCAAAACCGGGCGTAAAGGCAGTATATCCTTTACAAGCGTGCCTTTTTCTAAATGAAAATAACATCATTCAAAATGTCCACAATATAATAATTGTAGAAGAAGATGCGGATGTACAGATTATCACGGGTTGCGCAACGGCAAGTGATGTCAGAAGAGGTCTTCACATAGGCGTTTCAGAGTTTTTTGTTAAAAAGGGTGCTAAATTGACCTTTACTATGATACACGATTGGGCAGAAGATGTCTCTGTCAGACCCAGGACGGCTGCATTGGTCGAAGAAGGTGGTATGTTTTTATCAAACTATATTTGCCTTAAACCGGTAAAAAACCTACAGATGTATCCTAAAGCCGAGTTGATAGGCCGGGGAGCTATAGCCCGATATAATTCTATTCTTTTTGCCCATCCCGGTGCGCATCTGGATGTAGGATCACGGGTGATATTAAAGTCCGAAAATTCAAGAGCAGAGATTATATCCCGGGTGGTTAGCGGAGGCGGGGATATCATTGCCCGGGGACATTTAAAAGGAGAGGCACGGGGAATAAAGGCACACCTTGAATGCCGGGGCCTTATGGTAAAAAAGGAAGGCATGATTCATGCCGTACCTGAGTTGGAAGGAAGTATTAAAGATATAGATTTGTCTCACGAAGCTGCGGTAGGTAAAATTGCTAAAGATGAAATAGAATATCTTATGGCTAGAGGGTTAAGTCAAAGTGAGGCACAGGTCGCTATTGTGAGAGGATTTTTGGATACGACTATAATGGGATTGCCGCTCGAACTCCAAAAAGCGGTAGATGATGCTATATCCGCCTGTGAACAAGATGCATTTTAAACATGGAAGAAGTATGAGGACGGAATTAACTTGGTTGATAGATGTTAATTAAAACATAGGATAAAACCTATTGTTATTTTTTGTAAAAGGAGATAAAATATGGCCAAATTTTCTTTTGATATCGTTTCAGAGGTTGACTTGCAAGAAATGGATAATGCGGTAAACCAGGCTAATAAAGAATTAGCTCAAAGGTATGATTTTAAGAATAGCAAATCTTCCATTGATTATAACAGGAAGGAGAAAAAAATAGTTTTACTCGCAGATAATGATTTTAAATTAAAAGCTTTAAGAGGTATGTTACTTTCCAGAATTGTTGGAAGAGGTATTTCTCCGAAAGCACTTGATTTCAATACTCCTGATAAAGCATTTGGGGAAACTTTACGTCAAAATGTGGAAATATCAACAGGCATTTCTAAAGAAAAAGCAAAAGAGTTAGTAAAAATTATTAAAAATTTAAAATTGAAGGTACAAACACAAATTGAAGATGATAAATTGCGGGTTACTTCACAAAAAAAAGATGATTTGCAAGTAATTATTGCTCACTTGAAAAGCATTGATTTTTCCCTGGCACTAAGTTTTTGTAATTATCGCTAAATCGTGGAGATACAGGAAGAGAATTGACCTGGTAGACATATGATCGATTTTCATTCAGGTTTAATAGTAATTGCTTCATTCAGAGATTGTTGAAAAATTATTCCAAAGTGTTATTGCTAAAAACCTATTCGACTGAGTTGATGCTGAGCAAAGCGAAGTACTCAGGATAAACCCCACTTCGTTAATATTTTTATTAAGGTAAGGAGGTGAAAAAGGCGTTTGATTGCTGTAGCTGTATAGGACAACTAAATTTAAAATAGAGGAGGCAAAAAGATGAAAAGGATATTATTTATTCCTGTTTTGATGACTTTATGTGTAAGTTTTAGTACCTATTTTTTAGCAGCTGAACAGGACAAGACAGGGATGAAGACTATGATAGGTAAAAAAATGATGAGCAAAACAATGGACAATGAAAGAAAACAAATGATGGAAATGTGCCCTATGCATACTAAAATGATGAAAAATATGATGAGTAAGTCTATTGTAGAGACCGAGGATGACGGAATTGTAGTTATGATAGGCAATAAACTGTTTAAATACGACAAAAATCTAAAATTAAAAAATGAAACAGAAATAAAAATTGATATGGAAGCTATGCATAAAAAAATGATGGAGATGAAAAAAAAATGCCCTATGCCTACTAAAATGATGAAAAATATGATGAGTAAGTTTATTGTGGCGACCGAGGATAACGGGGTTGTAGTTATGATCGGCAATAAACTGTTTAAATACGACAAAAATCTAAAATTAAAAAATGAAGCAGAACTAAAAATTGATATGGAAGCTATGCATAAAAAAATGATGGAGATAAAAGAAAAATGCCCGATGTGCCATAAAATGATGGAAAAAAGCGATAAAACTATGTTAAAAGATGGGAACGTTGTTAAATAGTTAAATAACTATTGGTATAACTTTGCTTAAATCTGATAGCCAAAAAACTAGTAGTAGAGGTAGTAGAATTAAAAGGAAATAGAAGGGGTGAAAAAATAGCTAAAGCCAGAGCTTTGATATCATACATCGGGCAAAGGTATTTGGGGGAACAGTACCGGTATAAGCATCGCATATAATCGAGGGAAGAAAATAATAGAGGAGGATGCAGGGGCAAAAAGCATTTTTGATAACATTTTAATTACTTAACAACGTCCCTTTGTATGCATATGAAACTAAAGCAAAAATTTTTATTAATTAATCTATGTGCTTTTCTTTATTCAGGGATATGTCTTTTTTTAGCCCAATGGTGGATTAATTACTTAGCAAAATCAATCGGCAATTACTATCTAAGTCTTGTCATCATATTATTTGTTGCCATTATTCCCGGGTATCTGAATATATTACTTTTGATAAGTTTATTCGTCTATCGTTACCAGCCCCTAGAGATAGAAGATAAAGATTTGCCACCTATAACACTTCTCATCCCAGCTTATAATGAAGAAAGTGTTATTAAAGAGACTTTCCGAGGAATAAGCCAACAGGATTATCCCAATAATATAGAAATTATTGTGATAGATGACGGGTCATCCGATAATACTATCAAAGAATTAGAAAAATTAGATATTAGTAATCTAAAAATCATCAAGGCTTCCCACGGAAGAAAAGCTAATGCCTTAAATATCGGATTAACAGAATCATCGAATGATATAATAGTAACTATTGATGCGGATACTTTTCTCCATAAAAACGCAGTCAAAATAATTGTAGCCAGAATTTTAAGTAATTCTAACTATGGAGCAGTAGCCGGGCATGTGTTGGTTAAAAATGAACGTATGTCTAAACTAAGCAGGATACAGGCATGGGATTATATGTTGGGTATCTCAGCAGTGAAAAGACAACAGGGACTATTTAAAGGGACTTTAGTTGCTCAAGGAGCCTTTAGTGTTTTCAGAAAAAAAGCCTTGCTTTCAGTAAATGGGTGGAGAGATAGACTGGGTGAAGATATTGTATTGACATGGGCATTACTCAAAAAGGGATATCAAATAGACTATGAACCTACAGCCTTTGCTTTTACTAACGTACCTTTAAATTATCATGCATATTCCCGGCAACGTCAAAGGTGGGCCAGAGGCATGATAGAAGGTTTTAAAGACCATATCGAGTTAATCTGGAAAGGTAAACGGTACAGTTCTTTCTTTGTGGCTTTGAATCTATTTTTTCCTTTTATTGATTTTTTCTATACGTTTGTTTTTATTCCTGGAATTATTATGGTTTTTTTTGGCTATTATTACATTGTTGGTTTAACAACCCTTTTCGTAATCCCTATAACTGTCTGTATTATTATTGAAATGTTGGATTCACAAAGGCGTTTTATGAAGTATGCCGGTTTAAAAATTAGACACAATCCTGTGGGATTAATATTTTATGTTTTAATATATCAAATTATTATGTCTCCAATTTGTGTCATAGGATATTTGAAAGAGTTATTCAAATCTAAAAAGAAATGGTAGGGAAAAGTGAGGATGAGTAAAATTTCTAAAGCAGTAGTAATAATATTTTTATTTTCTATAACCGCTTATGCCCAAGAAAATCAAAGAGAAAAAATGGTAGCGGATTATATTCACTCTGGATGGGAACTTGTGGCGGAAGAAAGAACAAAAGAAGCTAATGTTAACTTTCATAAAGCAGTAGAGTTAGAACCTAATAACATAAAGGCCCTGGAAGGATTGGGTAATACATCTATGTTATTAGACAGAAATAAAGAAGCAAAAGATATTTTTAATAAAATTTTAAA
>JAGLHV010000046.1 GCA_023143305.1 bacterium
TCACCGGAGCATCATCTACATTTAATTTTCCAATCTTGATTTTTCCCTGGTACTGGCTAGCAATTTCCTCAATTACCGGTCCAATCATTTTACACGGGCCACACCATGGTGCCCAAAAATCGACCAAAGCAGGCACTTCTGAACTTAAAATTTCTTCCTTAAAATTTTGATCAGTTAATACAATTTCCATCTTTACTCCTCCTTTTATTTATTTCTATAATGTTTACCCTGGAAGGTATTTCTTTGACCAAGGGTATTTTCTATTTTCTCTAATACTTTATTTTTTTCTAACATCCACAACGGTTCAACCAAAAATTCCCGGGGACAATCTGCTGTAATCCTTTGAATAACCGTTTCAGGCCAAAGATATTCTAAAAATTCTATAGTCAAATCTAAATATTCTTCAAATTTTAACGGCTTATATAATCCTTGCTTAAACATTTCTTCTAATTTCGTACCTTTGATTATATGCAAAGGATGAATTTTAACCCCGTCTACTTTAAGCAAAGCAAGAGTTTTTGCTGTTTCTAAAACCATCTGCTTTGTTTCGCCGGGCAATCCAAGAATAATATGGACACAAATCTTTATATCTTTTTTTTCTCTGGTAGCTTTAATTGCTTCTAAAAATTGCTCAAAAGTATGCCCTCTATTAATAAACTCAAGTGTTTGCGGATGAATACTTTGTAATCCATATTCCATCCATACTTCGTATTCCGCTGTATAAGAATTAATTAAAGCTAAAATTTCTTCATCGATACAATCAGGACGCGTACCAATAGCAATCCCGACAATATCTTTAAATTTTTTTATTATATCGTATTTTTCTTTTAACACATCCGGTTTTGCATATGTGTTAGTATACGCCTGAAAATAAACTATAAATTTACCGGCCTTAAAACGTTTTCTCCCATAATCTATTCCCTTTTCTATCTGAAGCTGTAAGGGACAAGAAGGAACCCTGGAATTAAAACTAAACCCCAGATTGTCACAATAAATACAACCGGTTTTACTTATTTCTCCGTCTCTGTTAGGACAGGAAAAACCGGCATCTACACTTACCTTATGTACTCTTTGGCCAAAGCGTAATTTTAAATATTTAGAAAACTTATAATATCTTTCCTGTTTTGTTTTTTGTAACATAGTTTATGAGTCATTAGTAAATAATAAAGTACGGGGGCCACCATGAAAAAACATAATTTACTGTACTTTAAAATTAAATATTATTCAAGCTTTTTATCTAAAAATTTATGAGATAACCTCTTTTCTCAATTCTTTGGTAACCTTTACCATGTTTTCCAGAGATTTAATAGATTCATCCCATCCTCTTGTTTTTAATCCACAATCAGGATTTATCCAAAAATTATTATTAGAAAATGTTTTTAATGCTCTTTTTACTGTGATGGTAATTTCTCCGGGAGTGGGTATTTGGGGAGAATGAATATCCCAAACCCCTAAGCCTATTTGCCGGTTAAAATTACTATTTTCAAAATGGCTTAAGATATTTCCTTTACTTCTGGAAGCTTCAATAGTAATCACATCAAAATCCATCTGATTAATTTGCTCAATAATTTCCCCAAATTCCGAATAACACATATGGGTATGAATTTGCAACTCCGGTTTTGACTGACCGGCTAAATTAAATGCTTTTATTGCCCATTGGAAATATTGTTTCCATTTTCTCCTTTTTATCGGGGCTTTTTCTCTAAAAGCCGGTTCATCAATCTGAACGATTTTAATATTTGCTTTCTGGTAATCTTTTATTTCCTCCTGTAAACACAAACCTATTTGATAAGCAACCTGGCTAACAGGTATATCCTTTCTAACAAAACTCCAGGCAATTATAGTAACCGGCCCGGTCAACATTCCTTTAACCGGTTTCTCGGTTAAATTCTGAGCAAAAGTAATCTCATCAATAGTCATGGGTTTACTTCTTGCAACATCCCCGTATATTAACGGCGGACGATACCCCCTCGTTCCATAGGAAATAATCCATCCATTATTAGTGGTGGCAAATCCTTCAAGTTTTTGCGCAAAAAATTCCACCATATCCGTTCTTTCAAATTCCCCGTGTACAAAAACATCCAGCCCTATCTTCTCCTGGAATTTAATTAAATTGGTAATTTCTTCTTTAATAAAGGATTGATATTCCTCTTTGCTTATTTCCCCCTTTCTGAAATCCATCCTTTTTTTCCTGACTTCCGGGGTTTGAGGGAAACTACCAATGGTAGTAGTTGGAAATAGGGGTAAATTCAAAATCTCCCGTTGTTTTTTATTGCGTTCTTCATAGGACATCTTTTTTGAAAAATCTTCTTCTTTTAAGTTTTTAATTTTCTCCTGAACCGTTTTATTTACTCCAAAATCATCCGAATCATTTTTAGTATACTCCTCTATCTTATTATTTTCACCACTTTCGTATATCCGGGAAATTAATTGCAATTCCTCTAATCTTTCCTGAGCAAAAGCCAATTTCTTTAAAAGTCTCTCATCTAAATTTTCACCTTCTTTAGTAATGGGTAAATGAGACAAGGGAGCCGCATTAGAAATAGCTAAATTTTTTACATATTTATTTAATTGCTGTAAAATTTCCAGGGATTCTTTAATATCTGTCTTCCAGACATTACGCCCGTCAACAATACCGGCAATTAAAATTTTATCATCCGGAAAACCGTGTTTTTTAATATTTTCCAGGTTCTCTTTACCATTAACAAAATCCAGTCCAATAGCTTTTAGCGGTAATTCATACAAATCAGCCAAAAAATCTACCGAATCATAATAAGTAAAAAGAGTAATTTTATCCTTTTGTGTTGTAATCTTTTTATATACTTCCTTTACCATACTAATTTCATCCGGTGAAAGGTCCATTACCAAAGCCGGTTCATCCAAATAAACTTCATCCAGATTATCAATTATTTTTTTATAAATATCAGTTAAAGCAAAAAGATAGTCTTTGAATTTTCCAGGTTCAATTCCTTTAGATAATTTCAAGAAAGTAAAAGGCCCGATTAAATAAGGAATTCCTTTTTTGCTTCTTTCTTTCACCTGTGCTAATTTGTCCCAGGATAAATTAAATTGCGCAGGAGAAAAAGAATCATCAATGACAGGAACAAGATAATGATAATTAGTATTAAACCATTTAGTCATTTCTAAAGCATTTTTACCTCTGCATAAGTCAAAATAATCGTTTAAATTTTCACTTTTATACAGGCCCACTATAATTGCCGTATCCAGCATATTATCATAAAAAGTCATTTCCCCTACAGGAAAATTATCAACATATTTCTCATAAATATCCAATCGGTTTTTATCCAAAGTGTAAATACGCTCTCTAAGTTCTTTTTCTGTAATCTTTTTCTTCCAAAAACTTTCAATCGCTTTTTTATACTCCCTGTTTTTTCCCAAACGGGGAAAACCATAAGCATACGTTTTCATTTTTTTCTCCCTTTAATAAAAAATTAATAGGCTGCCACGAAATTCGTTTCAGCCTATGTTTTCATAGATTTTAACGACTATTTTTTTACTTTCAAATTATATTTATATTCCTCTCACCTGGCATTCCTTTACATAAGGAACAACCAACCGGTAAATTTCATCCATTTCACTTTTATCGTAAGGTTTTATTTTCATAAAATCCGGGTCTAATGTATCTTGAGGAACAAAATTTTGCAAAGCATACTTTTTAGCACCTTTTATATACTGGGCAATTTTACATACATCTTCTTTTTTATGTAAAGAAGGAACTACTGTTGTTCTAAACTCGTAATTAATGTTTGAACTCATAATAATATTTATGCTTTCCTTCACTTTTTCCAGTAAATTTTTACCCTTTACTCCTATCGAATTACTATAAGCTTCTTCTTCCAACGGAGCTTTAACATCCATAGCAACAAAATCTACAATTTGCATCTCTATTGTTTTTCTTAAAACACCGGGAAAAGTGCCGTTAGTATCAAGTTTTATTTTCATTCCTATCTCCCGGATTCTTTTAATAAAATCAATTACATCTTCGTATAAACAGGGTTCACCCCCGGTCAAACATATTCCATCAATCCATCCCTTATGTTTAATTAAATAATTTATAATACGATCGATAGGGATAGTTTTATATTGCTCAGGATTCAAGATTAAACCGGAATTATGACAAAAAGGCCCTCTAAAATTACAACAGGGTACATATAAAGTAGAAACTATCATTCCTTCCCAATCAACCAGTGAGGTCTCGATAAAACCTTTTATGACTATTTTCATTTTGTTACCCTCTTTTTTAACTTAAATATTTCTAATCAAATTCTCTTTCATCGTTTTTTATAATCAGGACACCGTGTTGCATTCGGCCTCTCAGGCCTGGTACAGGCATTTCCCCAATCGTACCGGCATGAATCACACAAAAACTTTGTTCCACCTAAAAACGATTTTAATTTAAACCATAAGTCATCTAAAAATTTAAGCATAATAATCTTTTTCTATTTATTATTGATAACGTCGCTCCCCAAAAATTTTACTTCCGACTCTTATCATATTCGCTCCTTCTTCTATTGCAACACGATAAGAATTGCTCATTCCCATAGAAAGATATTTCATCTGAACATTGCTTAAATTAAGTAAATTAATTTTTTCAAATATTTTTCTTGTTTCTCTAAAATAAGGACGCAAAAGCTCAGCATTTTCTTCCCATGGACCCATAGTCATAAGGCCCACTATTTTTAAATTACTAAATAAAGAAATTTCTCTAACTAAATTTTCGACATTTTCCGGAAACACACCAAATTTATGCTTTTCTCTACCGCTATTTACTTCCAGCAATATCGGCATCACTTTCTTTGTTTTTTCACATTCTTTATTAACTTCTCCGGCTATTTTTAGAGAATCCACCGTTTCAATCGTATCAAAAAGTTTAACTACTTTTTTCACTTTATTCTTCTGTAAATGTCCAATAAAATGCCATTTTATTGCATATTCATTTTTATTTACCGGTAAATTATTTTCAACAGCTCTCTGCAATCTTATTTTTTCTATCTGCTCAATTACCCTTTCCGACTCCTGAACATAATTTTCTCCGATAATCTTTACACCCGCCTTTACTGCCTCTAAAATTTCCTCCGCGGTTTTTGTTTTTGCCGCACCTACCAGCTCTATACCTTCCGGTAATTTATTCAAAATTTTTTCTACATTTTTTCCAATGTTTTCCACAAAAATATCCTTCTTTATTATCATAAACACTTTATTTAAATTTATTTAAGGTGAACACCTACCGTTTTCTTTATTATCTCTTCCAATTGTTTTTTTAGTGGTTTCAATTTCTTCTTAGAAACCCGGTCAACAATTAAAACACCTTCTAAGTGATCTATCTCATGCTGTATTACCCGGGAAAGAAGGCCTTTCACCGCTAATTGCACTTGTTTACCGTTTTCATTCATTCCCTCGACTATTATTTCTTCCGGACGTTTTATTTCCAAATTAATTTTAGGAAGACTTAAACAACCTTCAATCATAATATCTTCTCCAAAAGACTGGAGTATCCTGGGATTAATCAAACAATTTATCCCCATACCTATATCCGCAATAATTATTCTTTTTGATACCCCTACCTGCGGTGCCGCCAATCCAACTCCTCCGTATTTATACATCGCCTGCGCCATTGCGGCAATAAATATTATCAGTTCTTTATCTATTTTATCTACTTTACTCGCCTGACGAGACAAAACAGCTTCCCCATATAATTTAATCGGCAATATAGCCATTCTTATTCCTTTGATTTTTTTAAGTTATAACTTTTTTAAAATTATTTTAGCTACTTTTTCTCCGGACAACAACATCCCTCCAAAAATCGGACCCATTCTCGGCCCTCCAAAAACCGCATTAGCCGCCATTCCTGCAACATAAAGATTAGGATAAATTTCCTTAGTATTTTGCAAAATCATCTTCTCTCCTACCTCAGCCCACATTGGTTTTTCTCCTATAACTGCTCCGGTTGAGGTATCTAATTTAGACCCGCTTTTTCTCTCCACAACTCTGGCAACTTCACAGCTATGTCCGGTAGCATCTATTGCTATTTTACAATTCATACTTAAAGGGTCTATATGTAATTTAGCTATATTTACCGCCGACCAATTTAAAACAAAACCGCTTAATTTATCTTCCCTAATTATAACATCTTCCACATCCATCAAATTAAATATTTTTGCTCCTGCCTGAAGAGCACGAAAAGCTAATCCGGTAACTGCTTCCAGTGAATCAGCTACATAATAACCTTCCTGATATTTTTCTGTTTTAATTTCTGCTTCATCTAATAATCTTTTTCCTTCTTCCTGGATAACAATCTTATTAAACATCATTCCTCCACCCCACATTCCACCGCCAATCGATAATTTCCTCTCAAATACAGCAACCTTTACTTTTTCTTTAGCCAGAAAATACGCTGCTTCCAATCCTGCCGGCCCTGCCCCGGCAATAGCCACATCAACTTCTACAAATTCCAACAATTCGTCCATGAATTTCTTTATAATCGCCCGTGAAATAACTACTTCATTCAACATAACAAACCCCTTTTCTCAATAAAATAACAATTTTCCACTAAAACAAAAACCATTATTAATTTAGATAATTTTATTATGGAATTTCTTCCTAAAGGAGATTATAACAAATAGGAGAATAGGAGTCAAGAGTGGCGGACTATATATTTTTTTCAACTTCGCAAAGAAAGAAACTTTTTAATTTTATCCTGCCTAAATTCTTAAATTTATTTATAATTGTTTCTTTTATTTTTTTCATTATTTTTTATCCTCTTTTAGTTTACCTGGATTCATTTATTATTTTTCTCTTCTTTTTAAAAAGCGCATTGCAATAACCCGGTAAACTAAAATTCAGGTAAGGTATTTTCTCTTTCTTCTTAATATATTCTTATCTATTCTCTTTTGATACCTAATACTTCTACGCAGTTATTTCCTGTTTGCCAAATACTAATTTTCATACCCCTTCCTTGTGGACTGGTAGTAGAGGTATGTAAGCTTAATTCTACAGTTCCATTAACAGGAACAACAAACTCAGCAGTTGTCGTTGTAAAATCAACTATTCCATTAGTATAAGAACCCTGAATATTTGCATGCCACCATATCCAATGTCCTGAACCCGGATATCTAAGTCTTACGCGATTTATTGTTTCAAAAGTTTCCAATACTGTAGTAAAAAAAGTTACCATTGTGGTTGTAGTTGTAGAATTAGCACCCCCTCCTACTATCATACCATCTCCCCCGCTGGCAGCAATAGTAATGGTATTTGCAACATCATCGGGGATGATAGTAATATTCGTCCCGGCTACCAGATCAACATTCCCTCCGTCATTAGTTACCCCATCTATACTGGATACGATATTAGTCGTAATCTCCCCAGCATCAATATTGGAACCTAATTTAGTTACATTAGCGGAAAGACGAGCATCACTTAAAATCCCACTATTAATATTTCCCGCATCAAGATAATAACCGGCACTCTGGCTGTTTAATCTATCGGAATCATTAGCATCTTCCGCACGAAAACTATAGGGCACACTCACCAATCTATGCCTCGGACTCATTTCCCCGTCACCGGCCACTTCTACCCCTAACCAGTAATCCTGGTCAAAACTTAAATTAATAGAACTTAGCGAGCCTAAAATAACATTGAATAATCCATCCTGTGTACTCGCTGTCTGGTTTTCATTCCACAAAACAGCTCCGCCGACAGATACATTGTAAATACGAAAAGTAACACTATAATTCCCGTCACTTACCGGCTGGCCGGCATTATCCATTAATTTCCCCTGGTAATTTATCCTTTGCGGTAC
>JAGLHV010000047.1 GCA_023143305.1 bacterium
ACTTCCATCCCCTCTTGCCCTTTGGCTAATATCTCAGAAATTTTATCCGGTGATAACGGTTTCTCGGAAAAAAACAATAAACATTCAATAATTTTTTTAATATTAATAATACTCATACCGCTCCTTCACTCTCCACACCAGAAACCGATAGACTGTAATCGATTTTGTTTTTTACCAATGGTTCCACCATTTGTTCTTCTTTTTCTATTATTTCTTCTTCTACTTCTTCTTTTATTTTTTCTAAACCGCTGTCCCCTTTATAAATTCTTATATTACCAAACAAACTTTCCTGCCGTGCAAAAACCTTTTTCATTTTAATCAATTCCAAAAGAGCTAATAAAGTAACTATCATCTCTCGCCTGGTTACAGATTTATTAAAAATTTCAAAAAAAGAAATATATTTATTTCCCTGAATTTTATATAAAATATCCTGCATTTTATCTTCGATTTTTATTTCTTCATCAATAATTTCTTTTGCTTCTTCCTGTGCAGTAGATGAAAAAACTTTCTTAACAGTATCTAAAAGATCAAACAAAGAAACCTCTAATAAATATTCCCCCTCTAAAGAAACAGGGGTTTCCCTGTAAAAAATATCCCGCTGATATAATTCTTTCTCTTCCAGAACTTTAGCTACTTCTTTAAATTTTTTATATTCTATCAGTCGTTCTATTAATTTTTTACGGGGATCTTCCATCTCTTCTTCCCCATCTTTCCCTAAAGAAGGAAGTAACATTTTAGACTTTATCTGAATTAGCGTTGCCGCCATTACCAAAAAATCGCCGGTAACTTCCAGGTTTAATAATTTCATCATCTTTAGATACTCCAGATATTCAGTGGTAATTTGTGAAATAGAAATGTCATAAACATCCAAATCATTCTTCTTGATCAAGAATAAAAGCAAATCAAGAGGACCCTCAAATGTCTCCAATTTAACCTGATAAGTCATAACTCCTCCCCCTTTTTACAGTAATGATAATAATATTTAACATTTTCCAACACAAACAAATTGCCATCTAACTCCCAATAAATCAAGCATTAAATCCGCATTATTTTTTTTACTTCTTCCATTGTAGAATAAGCAATTTCCCTTGCTTTTTCCCCGGATTTTTTTAAAATAGATTGTATAGGATACTTTTCTACTTCTTTTCTTTTTTTATAAATAGGTTCCATTTTGGTCAATATAGCCTCTGTCAATTTCTTTTTGCAGGCAACACATCCAATTTCTCCCTGTTTACACTCACCCGTTAAATCCTCTAATAGGGAAGAAGAAGAAGTATATACTTTATGCAAACCATACACACTACAAATATCCGGATGACCCGGATCGTTTATTTTTATTCTTGCCGGGTCTGTTATCATTTTTTTTATTTTCTTAGTTATTATTTCCGGTGAATCTGAAATATAAATGCAATTATTATAACTTTTACTCATTTTTCTTCCATCTATACCCGGTAATTTAGGACAATGGGTAAGTAAAGAACGCGGTTCTAAAAAAACTTGTTTTGAAGGCTTATATATAAAATTAAATCTTCGTACAATTTCCCTGGTCAATTCCAGATGAGGCAACTGGTCTTCTCCTACAGGAACAGCATCTGCTTGATAAAGAAGAATATCTGCCGCTTGTAAAACAGGATATCCTAAAAACCCATAAGTAGAAATATCTCTGTCTTTCAATTGCTGTAACTGTTCTTTATACGTGGGACATCTTTCCAGCCAGGATAAAGGAACTATCATCGAAAGTAAAAGATGTAATTGGGCATGTTGGGAAACATCCGATTGCACAAACATACAACATTTATCCGGATCCAAACCACAAGACAACCAGTCAATGACCATTTCCTTTATATTATTTTTTACTCCGGATGTATCCTGATAATCGGTAGTTAAACTATGAAAATCAGCAACTTCATAATAGCACTCATACTCATCTTGCAGTTTAACCCAATTAGACAAAACACCTTCTGCATGCCCCAGATGTAATTTTCCCGAGGGGCGCATCCCACTCAAAATTCTTTTCTTCACTATTATATACCCCATAGTAAAAGGCGATAAATACCCAATACAAACATAATCAAAAACTGCCAAAAAACGTTAATAAATAAAATAACCAGTATTATACCGAACATTCCAATATTTTCTACCCGATAGGCATACTGCCTGGGTAAAATAGCAATTAATATTTTTGAACCATCTAAAGGAGGAATAGGAATTAAATTAAACATTCCCAACAACAAATTCAAAAAAACACTAAATTCAAAAATAGCGGATAATAACCCTCCGTACACTCCAATTATTTTCATTACCCATACCAATAAAGCAAACACAACTGCTAAAACAAAATTAGAACCCGGACCGGCTAAACTTACTTTGATTATATCTTTATAAGGATTTCGAAAATTATAGGGATTAATCGGTACCGGCTTTGCTCCCCCTATCGCAAACCCTAAAGTAAAATAAAAGAAAATAGGCATTAAAATAGTCATAAACGGATCAATATGGGCTAAAGGATTTAAAGTTAACCGGCCTGAATGTTTTGCCGTACTATCACCGCATAAATAAGCCATCCATCCATGTGCATATTCATGAATAACTACTGCAAAAAGCAAAACAACTAAGGTTATGGGCATAGGAATATGTGGAGGATATAACATTGTCTTTTCCCTCTTTAAAAGTTATAGATTGAGTACTAATTTTATCACTCTTTAGGAAAATTGTCAATCACAAACTTAAGCTCTTCTTCCCGTGTTTCTATTATTTTATCTAATTTAGCATTTAAAAGTTCTTTTTTTATTTCTCTAAAAATTTTTCCTTCCCGGAAACCTATTCCTTTTAAATCATCCCCGGTAATGAAAATCTTTACCTGCCGCATTTTAGTTAAATAATCAGAAATTCTTTTTTTGATCAAAATATCTGTTGATTGAATCATAGCCAATAAAATTATCTCATTGGGAATTTGGTGTAAAATATGGTAAATGTTTCTAGGCTTAATTTTTTCTTTTTCCTTCAGCTGCTCTTTAATTTTCAAAACTGTTTCCTTTGCCATCGAAACACATTTTGTCCATTTTTTATTAAACTTTAGTTCTTTACAAACCTGCATAGTATCGGAAAAATTCAAATCCTGCACTAAAATAAGAAAATAAATAAGCCATTTTTCAATTGTATCTTCGATTAAAGGTAAAGTAAAAAGAAAAAGAATATCTTTCACTTTTCTAAAATCATTCCATATCTTTTTTGTCATTTTAATTTCAGGATAAATAGACCCCAGTATTTTAAATTCGGCCATACGTTTAATTGCTTTCCATGGAGCACATTCATTTAAAATAGCAATAATTTCTTCCCTTATTCTTTCCTTGCTTACCTGTTTTAAAAAATTGTTTTTTACTGCCCACCTTAAAAAATATTGGGTATTTTCATCCATACAAAAATCATATCTTTGTTCAAACCGAATAGCCCTGAAAATACGGGTAGGATCTTCGATAAAACTTAAATTATAAAGTGTTCTGACTACCCCTCTTTTAACGTCGTCTTCTCCTCCGAAAAAATCAACTAAAAAACCAAACCTTTTACTATTAAGTCTTACTGCTATAGCATTAACAGTAAAATCCCGTCGAAATAAATCCTCTTTAAGCAATCCGGGTTTAACCCCGGGAAGTGCTCCCGGATATTCATATATTTCCCTGCGAGCCATAGCAATATCAATTTTTAAATCATTACCCACATCAATCGTTGCTGTAGAAAATTTAGAATGAACAATAACTTTTCTTTTTAAAAATTTCGCCAAACGACGAGCAAAAATAATAGCCTTCCCTTCTACAACAACATCTATATCCAGGTTTTCTACATTTAAAAACAAATCCCGGACAAATCCTCCCACAATGTAAACAGGACAATTCATCTTATCTCCAATTTGTCCTATTTTTTTTAAAAGATTTTCAATGCGCCGGGGTAATTTCTTTTTTATTAACCCTTTGATATTTTTTCTTGTTTGTTCTTTTTTTTCCGGTTTTAAAAATGATTTAGTTAAAAGAACCTTTTCCTTTTTGCGTGACATAAAAGTAGCTACAGAAAAATTTACCAGACCAAACGCTTTTGCTTTTTCTACATCTTTACGGGAAATTGTACCTACTATTTTATTTTTTTTACTTACCCGGAAAAAATCATTCTCTGTTTTTAAAAAAACTTGTTCAACTTCAAAAATTTTCATTTCCTCTGATATTTCTTTAATTGCCGAAAAATCTTTTTTTCTTGTCTTTATCTTTTCCTTAACGATTTTTAATAATTTCTTTTTCACCAAGGGTAACTGAGCAGGCGATATAGTAGCTGAGGCAGCAGTTTCATGCCCCCCTCCTCCAAAAAAACGCATTACTTCACCTACATTAACTATACCTTTTTGCTGAGCACGAGCAATTAAATGCACCCGCTCTTTAATTTTAATTAAAACAAATAAAACATCTATATTTTCAATATCCCTTAATTTGTGCACTATTATGGATAAGTCATCTTTAAAAGAAGGCAGGGAAACAGAGGTGATGGTAATTTTTATGTTGTCTATTATTATATCCTCAAGTGAATGGAGTAATTTCTCCAAAAGTTTTATTTGCAGAGGACTTAATCCCTGATGAATAAATTTAGAGATTATATTTAAATCCGCTCCCAGGGCAAGAAGGAAAGAAACAGCTTTTAAATCAGCAGCAGTGGTAGTGGCAAAAGTAAAACATCCTGTATCTTCATAAATTCCCAGAGCAAATAAAGTAGCCTCTTGAGAAGTCAATTTTATTTTCTTTTCTCTTATTTTTTCTACTAATAAGGTCGTAGTAGCCCCTTCAATATTTCCCAGACTGACTTTCCCCTTTAAATCTTTTTCCGTACGAGGATGATGGTCATAAAGATGAATAGTTAAATTAACATTGTCCAGCACTTCTCTCGACCGTCCAATTCGATGAGATAAGCGGGTATCAACAACAATAAGCCGGGTTACTTTTGCAAAATTAATTTCTTTTTCTTTTTTAAAATCAAATTGTTCCTTATTTTGCTTTAAATAATGACGGACATTTTGCTCCAAAGACGAGGGTAAAACTATTTGTGCTTTAGGATAAAGTTTTTTAACGGCCACTAATGAAGCCAAAGCATCAAAATCAGCCATAATATGAGTAACAATTATATCCATAAAAACCCTGTTTATATTCAATTTAGGGTCTACTGAAAAATTCAGCAGACCCTATTTATTTAATTTTAGTTTAAATTATTTTGTACTAAAAGTCAACCCATAAATAACCTGCCTTTCTCCTCGGTTTTTTGCAATAATTTTATTCCTTGACAGTTGCCTCAAACTCACAAACATTATCCCCGTTTGCACAGCATTTTACTTCAACCACTGCTACCTCTTTTTTAAGGAAAAACTTTAAAATACCCGCGACTAACCCCCCTTCAAAATAACAAATATGCATACCTATATTAGGAGTACCAACACAGGTAACACATTCTTCTATGTCCACCACTATCTTTCCCTTTTCTAAGTCAGCACTTACTACTTTGAGTATTCCCACTTTAAGATTAATTAAAATTTCTCTTAATTTTGTCACATATTCATTCAAATCGTCAATTCCACTCAAAAAAGCTTTTCCCAGTTCTCCCCCTACGGCTTTACCTACTAAATATATGTTTTCATTTGCTTTGGCCTGATTTTCTTCTTCTTTTCCCATTCCTAATTGAGCAAGGATTAAATTTTCCATAGAAAAGCGTAAAATCCTAAACAGTTCTATACCGACAGTAGGCCCTAAAATGACTCTTTTGCTTACATCACCAACAACACTAATTTTAAATTCCGGCATTATATGCCTCCTTTTTATTTATTTTCTTAATATTAACCGCGCTTTAATATTCCTGGCTACTAACTCACAAAAACCCCCAAAACCAATCATTCTTTCTAATATTTTATGCATTTCTTCTACAGAATAATCATTTTTTTCAATAAGGCCGCATTCGCTAATTGCTTGTTTTATAACACCTTCTAAAACATCGTTCCTTAAAAATCTTCCTAACTTTTTTTTAACGAAACTTAATTCACAAAGGTCCATTCAAATCACCCCTTTCTGTTCTTTAACTTAATAAAAATTTATTTCCCTATTGATAAAACAATTAATTAAACCTTAATTCTTTAACCTTCTTTTTTAAACCGGATTAATACAAATATTATTTTACAAGTTTAATAAATTATTATCAACTTCTTTTTTAATTTTTTTTTCAGGATTTCTTTTACGCTTATTTTTTTAATGAATTCATTATTTTCGTATTAAAATTTAAAATTCTGTTAAATGAAAAACACTGTTTGTACTAATTGACAGTTAAACTTTTTCATAAATTTGGAATAAAAAAAACAGGGTAGTTATCTACCCTGTTTTCTCTGAGAAATTTCCGTATCTTTCTTTTAAAATATTAAAATGTACTAATTAAAGAAAAACGGTTTGTATCACCTTGTTCTCCGGAAGGGACAATAGCAAAATCCAGTCGTATTTTCCCTGTCTTCAGCCCTATACCCCAGGTTACCCCCTCTATTTCTCCCGCCTGTTTACAATAACCCATACGTACAAAGAACTTATCATTAAAGGTATATTCCATTCCCATATTCAACCCAGCTTCGGTATCCAGTATCTCTTGTTTGTTTAATTCATCTACCGGCTGATTAAAATCAAAAGCCAAACTAAGATTATTAACATTACCGGTTAATATATATCCTATCCCTAATTTTAAATTTTGGGGAAGAATATCCGCCTGCGGACTATCAATCATAGTCATCTTGGTTCCAAAATTTTGCAAGGCCAATCCCAGACTCAAACCTTTTATGGGCATCCGGTATATCCCACCTATATCAAAAGCATATGCTCTCCCTTTTATATAATGAACAGAACTATAAATATATTTCAAGGTAAGACCTAAAGACAAATCCTGCTTAACTTTGCAACCATAAGAGATGGTCCCGGCTAAGTCGTAAGTATGAAATTCGCCTGTTTTTTCACCACTACCATCAGTTATAGTATGTGTCCCGGTAAAAAAATAGGTAAAACTTCCGCCCAAAACCCCTCCCCCGCCAACAGGCACTCCAAATCCAACAAAACTATAGTACATATCGGAAACAACATCCGGGAACATTTTACTATACATTACGATAAACTCCCGCTGTTTAATATAACTTAAACCGGCAGGATTCCAATATAGAGAACTCACATCGTCGACTAAAGCTACAAAGGCTTCGCCCATACCACTAGGCCTTGCTCCTACTCCGATAGTTAAAAACTCAGCAGCAGTATCAACACGGGCTACACCCGGTGAAGTTGAACAAGTAAGCCCTATAAAAATCAATAAAAGCATAATACTGAATTTTTTGTTCATCTGTCTTTTCCCTTGTACAACGAATTAATCACTATTTACTATTTAAGAATTACCATCCGTTTGGTGGAAGTAAACGAATCCGTTTCCAACCGATAAAAATATACACCGGAAGCCATTTCCTCTCCACCACTATTATTTCCATCCCAATAAGCTGCTGCATTCCGGGAAAGATAATCACCCGCTGTTTTATATCCCAGGTCTAATGTTCTCAACAACTGACCTACAACATTGTAAATCTTGATTTTAACGTTACTCCCCTGGGATAAAGAATAAGGTATCCATGTTTCCGGATTAAAAGGATTGGGAAAATTTTGGCCTAACTTACTACCCGAAGTAGTCTCCCGGG
>JAGLHV010000048.1 GCA_023143305.1 bacterium
TACCTTTATTGCCTGCCCGCTCCGCCTTAGGCGGATAAGGAGGGTCATTCCTGCG
The DNA here is from genome assembly GCA_023143305.1 of bacterium. Taxonomy (GTDB): domain Bacteria; phylum CBDUZB01; class JAGLHV01; order JAGLHV01; family JAGLHV01; genus JAGLHV01. The sequence goes on from JAGLHV010000048.1 coordinate 56, forward strand.
GAAGCAGGAATCTATAATGTGTTGTTTTGTAGAACTATTAAAGTTGATGTATACGGAGTAAAATAAATTATTAATGGATAAATTAAGGGAGAGCTTATGGAGAAAAAGAAAAGTTTGAAAAATCAAAAAAAGATTATGGATGTAGTCGTTTATTGTATACTTTCAGTGGTGGGAATAACTATGCTTTTCCCTTTTTTATGGATGTTGTCTACCTCATTGAAAGATTTAAGCCAGGTATTTACTACCAGTATAAATCTTATTCCGGATCCTATTAGGTGGGGTAATTATGTTAAAGCCTGGACTTCGATTCCATTCGGAAGATTTTATTTAAATAGTGTTTTTATTGCTGTAACCATCACAGCAGGACAGGTTTTTACCAGCAGTTTAGCTGCTTATGCCTTTGCCCGTTTAAAATTTCCGGGAAGAGAAAAACTATTTTTTGGTTATTTGGCAACAATGATGATTCCCGGGACAGTAACGATGATCCCGGTATTTATTTTGATGAAGGTTATGGGTTGGCTGGATACTTATAAGGCCTTAATTTTACCGGGTATGTTTACTGCTTACGGGACATTTATGTTAAGGCAGTTTTTTATGACTTTGCCTCACGATTTAGAAGATGCAGCTAAAATTGATGGGTGTGGTTTTTTTGGTATTTATTGGCGGGTGATTATTCCTTTATCCAAGCCGGCATTAGCTACCTTAGCGACTTTTACTTTTATCTGGAATTGGGGTAATTTTATTTGGCCTTTGGTTGTAACTAATTCGGAAAAAATGAAAACCTTACCTATTGGACTTTCTTATTTCCAGGATTTACATTCTACGGAATGGACTTTACTTATGGCTGCATCTCTTATTGTGCTTATTCCGGCGTTAATTGTTTTTATTTTTAACCAACGCTTTTTTACCAGAGGAATAGCTTTAACCGGGATGAAAGGCTAAAAATTAAAAAAGGAGGAAAGCATGCAACTATTTTTTCATAAAGGAGAGAATGGAATGAAAAAGTGCTTAGGTTTTTTGTTATTGGTTGTTTTAGGTTCGGTTTTGTTAGGAGGATGTGGAAAAAAAGAGGATGCAGAAAGCAAAAAAGTAAATATCCGGGTTGCTTTTTGGGGTGGGGTGGAAGAAAAAAAAATAATTACTGAGACTATTACTGATTGGGAAGCAAAACAATCAAAAATAAAAATAGAGTTAGAGCATATTCCGGTTACTTCTTATCTGGATAAGGTATTAACGGAAATTGCCGGCAGAAGAGCTGCGGATGTAATTTTTTGTGATGTAAATGCTTTTGTTCCTTTTTTTTATAAGAATGTTCTTTTGGATTTAACCCCTTTAATTGAAAAAGATAAAGAATTCAAGATTAAAATAAACGACTTTTTTCCGGAAGTTTTAGCCAGGTTTACCAAAAAAGGGAAAATATTTTGTATTCCCCGGGACACGGCGCCTTTTGCAGTAATCTATTACAACAAAGATTTATTCGACCAGTTAAAAATCCCTTATCCCACTGATGATTGGGATTGGGACACATTTTTAAAGATAGCCCAAAAAATGACTATCGATGAAAAAGGAAAAAACCCTACGGATAAAGGTTTTAATGATAAAAAAGTGAAACGTTATGGTTTTTGGTGTTGGACATGGCAGAATTTTGTTTATAGTAACGGAGGGAAGATAGTTGATGATATAAATAATCCTACTACTTGTCTTCTAAATCAACCCCAGGCGATAGAAGGATATCAATTCTATGTAGATTTAATGAACAAATATAATGTAGCGCCTTCAGGAGATGCCTTAGCTAATATGGGTATAGGGATTGACCAGATGTTTGCTATGGGCAAATTAGCTATGTATCAATCAGGAATATGGGATACACCTCATTTAAGAGAAATGCTTAAATTTAACTGGGATGTGGTTATGTTTCCCAAGGGGCCGGGCGGAAGGAGAGGTTTTGCTACCGGGGGTTCAGGGTATGCTATAGTATCGGCAACCAAGCATCCTCAGGAAGCATGGGAGGTAATAAAGTGTCTGGCTGGGGATGAAGGGCAGGAAAAATTAGCCGATACAGGCCTTGCTCAACCGGCTAATCGAAAAATAGCAAAAGGAGTCCATTTTGCCCAATCTTCCAGCTTTCCTTTAAATAAAGGAATGTTAAATGAAGCAGTTAAATATGTCGTTTATGATCCATTTCATATTCGTTGGAGGGAAGCACAGGATAAATATATTACTCCTAAATTGGATTTAATTAATTCCGGTAAAATATCCGTTGAAGAAGGATTTGAGCGGATAGTACCGAAAGTAAATGCTTTATTGAGGGAAGAATAATAGAAAATCAAAAATTTTGAACTCAGGGTTGGTTATACATAATTCAATAAAGGATGTGTATGGGAATGAAGAAGAGCAATACAGGATTTACTTTAATTGAATTGATGATTGCTGTTGGTATTGTTAGTTTGTTGGTGATGGTAGCCGTACCCAAGTTTGCTGATGTAATACAAAAATCAAAAGAAGCAAGCACTAAAGGTAATTTAGCTGTTTTAAGAAGTGCAGTTAATATTTATTATTCAGATAATGAAGGAATGTGGCCCCAACAAAACAGAGTATTAGATAACGATGCTACCTGGCATTATGAAAGTAGTTGGCTTCCGGGAGCAACTGGCGTGGATCCCGACCCTGATCATTTTGAAACATTGATGTTAGTTCGCGATGGTGAAGGGCGTTTCAAATATATTGACAAGATTCCTAATGCTTACATTGGACAAAAATGGGTGGGTGCTGCTGGATTTAATAAAGAAGGGACCAGTATTGTAGGAACTTATCATTCGGATGTACAGACAGGGGTTCCGGGAACCGGCAGTATTTTTACAAGGGGGCCGGATACGGAATGGTTGTGGGAGGTATGGATGTATTGTTGTGATACAGGTAATGTGTGGGTTAACGCCAATAAATTTGCAGGTCCCAGATTTGATACAAGGGGTAAAGCGATTACAAGCTGGTAAAAGAGGGGGTATTTAAGGAAAATGAGTTCAGTTAATTTAAAGAACGGTTATTTTGAAATTGATGGAAAGAAACAGTTTATTTTGTCAGGGGAAATTCAGTATTTTAGAATTAAAAAAGATAAATGGAGAAAAATGTTGGAGGGTTTGTGTGAGGCAAACTGTAATACCCTTTCTACTTATATACCCTGGAATTGGCATGAGTATGAACAGGGAAAATTTGATTTTACCGGAGAGACACATCCCAGCAGGGACTTAGTAAGTTTTTTAAAATTAGTTAAAGAATACGGACTAAATTTGGTTATTAAGGGTGGCCCTCATATCCATGCGGAATTTTCAAACGGGGGTATTCCTAAGTGGGTTCTTTCCAGATACCCGGAGGTGCTTTGTTTAGATAACCAGGGAAAACCGACCGGTAACTATGCTTTTTATCCACCGGTAACCTATCTCCATCCTACTTATATGGAATTAGTAAAAAAATGGTATGAAGCGTTTACCAAAATAGTGCTTTCTTCGGATAATATTATTTTATGGCAGGTAGATAATGAAGTGAGTTATAGTTTATCTTTTTTTCATTATTCACCCGGACAGGCATTTACCGGGGATTATAATCCATTTCTGGTGGAAAATGGGCTATATCAACAATATTTAACTAAAAAGTTTAAAAATATAGAAGTTTTAAATGCTCGCTATGGAGAAAATAATACGGATTTTACTTTAGTTTCTCCTCCCCGCAGGGAACCAACTAATGAGGCAGAACAATTTAAAGTGTTTGACTGGTGTGAATTTCGGGAGAAATTAGTAGGTATGTATGTGCGTTCTTTAATAGAAACTCTCTTTGAGTTGGGTTGTCGGGGGCCTTTTAGTGTTGACGATCCGCTATTGGGTTATGATACATCCTGGAAAGGTATTTATGATCAGGTTAAAGATCCCCGTTGGCAGGTAGTTATTGGGTATACTTATTATACCGGAAATATGGAAGAGGAGTCCATAGGGTATCATCTTTCCCGTATAGAATTTACCAGAGCATCAGGGACTCCGGTGGTTTCCAACCATGAAATCCAGGCAGGAAATGTATATTTTCTTTCCCATTGGAAACAATCTCCTTCGGATTATGATTTAATTTGGAAAACTTCTATTGGGTTTGGCAGTAATATGATTAATTTTTATTGGTTTTGTGATGGTTATAACTTTTTAGGATACGAACATTTTTTACCAGAAATGAATTTTTCTTCTCCGCTGGATAGGGATGGCAATAAAAGGTTTCAATTTGGAATAATAAAGAAAATCGGTAAAATGCTCAAAAATTATCCGGAAATCGTAGAAACTACTCCTGATTACGATTTGGCCGTTGGATATTATCACCCTTATGCCCGGGCCGGTAAATTTAATAATTTAGAGGGAATAGGAAATTTCGAACTAAGTAAAGGAGGGGCAGTTGGTTCTTTTATCGATCTTTTAGGAGTATGTAATATTAATTTCCAAATGCTTAATTTAGAAGCAAATTTTAAAGAAAACATTTTTTCTTTTCCGGCAAGATTAGTAGTTGTTTGTTATGAATTTTTGGATAAAAGTATTCAGAAGTCCTTACTTGATTATGTTTCTGCCGGAGGTCATTTGATTTTGTTAAATAAGATACCTCTTAAAGATGAAAACATGCAGGAATGTAAGATATTATATGATAGTTTGAAGATAGCAAAGGTAGATTGTTTGCCTAAAGGGAAAGGGTTTTTTGAGATAAATAGAGTGGGATACAAAAATTATGATTTTTGTGTTTATGATGATTTACAAGTATATGAATTTAATGATAAAAACTATAGTGTTGATTTAACTTCTTTTTCCTCAGGCAGAATATGTGGATTTAGCAGGAATGTGGGCAAAGGAAAAATATCGGTTATTGGATTTATTCCCCGGGTTTTTCTGGATGTTTCCAGAAATTTTGCCCGGGATTATTTTGTAAAAAAATCGCGGGATGGGATTTTAATTTATGAACGAAAAAATAAAGATTTTTCACTTTTGACAGTCTGTAATTTACTGGAAAAAGAAGAAAAGATAAAAATAAATCAGAAAGAATTTATTTTACCTCCCCGTCAGGCGACATTTATTATTAAAAAAGGGGAAAAATATGAAAAGTGGGAAGAGGAATAATTAGGATTATGAAAAAGGTAGACTTGGAAATGTGGGTTATGCCTAATGCTTCTTTTAAAACAGGGTTAACTTTTGGAGAAGAATTGAAGCATTTTTCAAAAAAATATCCTCATATAAATGTGCGAGTAAAAGTTCATACCTGGTCATCTGCATGGAAATTTATTATGGAAGCAGTGAGAACCAGGCAGGGACCGGATATTTTTCAATTAGGTAGTAGTTGGGTTAATACCCTTGCTTATTTAGGCGGATTAGCGGATATTAGTAAACCAATAAAAGAATTAAAAAAGAAAGATTTTTTTTCTCCTCTTAATAAGCAAATGGAGGAATCTTTTAAGGAAGAGAAAATATATTCCCTCCCCTGGTTTATGGATGCCCGAATACTTTTTTATCGGAAAGATATTTTTAAAAAAGCAGGACTGGAAGAAAAAGATATTGAAAATTGGGACTCATTTCAAAAGGCTTGCCATAAAATAGAAACACTTAAAATAAAAGGAAAGAAAATCTATCCCCTGGCGGTATCCGGGGCAAAAAGCTGGACTTTAATTCATGATATTGCTCCCTGGATTTGGGCAGGAGGGGGAGATTTTTTAAAATTTAAAGGCAAAAAGATAAGGTTGCAACAACGAGAATCTTTGGAGGGAATGAAATTTTATTTTGATCTGGTTAAAGACTACGGAAGTAAAAATGCCTTAAGGCAAAATATGGGCAAGGTAATGGAGGATTTTTTTATTTACGGGCGTTATGCTATGCATTTCTCCGGAACCTGGGTTTTTTCTGCTTTTCTTAATCCCAGTAGCCATTTATATCGAGCGGAAATTGCCCAAAATATTGGAATAGCCTTACCCCCTGCAGGGCCAAAAGGAAGATATAGTTTTTTAGGGGGAAGCAATCTGGGAATTGCTAAATTTTCTAAATACCCCCGGGAAGCATGGGAATTAATTTATTTTTTAACCTCCCCTGCTTCTCAATTGCGCTATACAAAAGCAATCAGTAATCTTCCTGTCCATTCTAAGATATTCAATGCATTCTTTTTCGAGGATGAGCAATTAGCAGAAAAAATTAAACAAATATGTTCTTGTGGCCGTATGTTTCCGCAGGTATTTTCCTGGGGAATTATTGAAACAATGATAATAGAAATGTTGGCAGATATTTTTCACAGGATAAAAGAGGAAAAATACACACAAGCTTTTCTTAAAAAAGAGGTAAAAAAGATTTCTTCCGAGATAGATTTTGTTCTTTCTCTTTAAGTAAGATTTAGCGAAAGAGATATATAGGAGACTTATTTTCGGTTAATAGATTTTATAACTTGAAAAAAAATAACATAAACAGCGTAATATTTTATAAAGAAAAAAAGGAAGTAAACAGTAGTGGTTAGAGAGAATCTAAATAGATATTCGGAGAAACTCAGGAAAGTTAGTAAGATTTTTCGTTATACCCAGCCAAATTTACAGGAAATTCTTAAGCAGGTTTTAGAAATTGGTTATTCCGCTTTAAAATTTGATTGGATGGAGATAGTATTATGGGATACGGAAAGAAAGGTTTTAGAAGTGAAAGTAGTTGCTGGAAAAAATGGAATTATGGAGGGGGAAGAAGAGATTTTTTTCTTGGAAGATACTGACCCGAGAGTGGTTGTAGGATTGGGTAAAAAAGAATATATTGTAAAAAATAAAAAAGGAGCGGAAGGATTTTTTTCTATAAAAAGTGGTAATAAAATTTTAGGGGTTTTAGGAGTAAATAATCGATTAAGCGGGAGAAAAATAAAACAGTGGCAGATTTTGCTGCTTAAAGAATATGCTGAGGAAGTTGGTGCGGGAATTTGGAATTTAGAATTATTTTTGGAAGGACAAAGACAAGCGGATAAATTTAAAGCTATTTCTAAAGTAGGAATGGCTTTAGTAAGCCAGTTAAAATTAGAAAACAGGATAAAGATAATTTTACGTAGCATTATTAAGAATGCTAGTATTGACAGGGTTAAATTATATTTGGTGAATGAAGAAAAAAAAGTTTTGCAGGGAACAATGTCTTTTAATCTCAGAGGAAAATTTCATGTTTTAAAGGAAGTATATTCCTTAAAAAAGAAAACGCATCCGGAAGTTTTTATGTTAATGAAAAAAGAAGCCCAGGAAGTAGGTTCCTTTGGATTAGTTTTTTCTGTTCCCCTGAAAGCAGAAAAAAAGACAGTAGGCTTTTTGGTTGCTGATAATGTTTTTAGCCGGGAACGAATAAAAAAAGAAGATATTGAGTATTTGAAACTTTTTGCTCATCAGGCAAGTGTTTCTATAGAAAATGCCCGTCTTTTTAGTGATGTTGAAAGGCTTTCCCTCACCGACGGATTAACCGGTTTATATACTAACAGGTATTTTAGAACGCGTCTGGGAGAAGAGATTATCCGGACAACAAGGCTAAAAACAAAACTTGCTTTAGCCATTATCGATATTGATTATTTCAAAAGATACAATGATTCTTTCGGCCATATGATTGGAGACCGTGTACTTATTCGTTTGTCTAAAATGATTATGGAAAATATTCGTCAGGTAGATT
>JAGLHV010000049.1 GCA_023143305.1 bacterium
TTATTTTTTATTGGGCAATGTAAAATAAAAAATGCTTCCTTTTCCTAATGCACTTTCCACCCAGATATTACCTTCGTGAAGTTTAATTATGGATTTAACAATTGTCAATCCTAAACCGGTTCCTTTAGAACCCCCTATCTTACTCTTTACACCTTTAACCTGTTCAAACTTATTAAATATTTTTTCTAAATCATCAGGAGGAATACCCATTCCGGTATCACTTACACTAAACTGTAGATATCCCCGGGTATTTTTAATTTCAACGGTTATTATTCCATTTTCCGGAGTAAATTTAATTGCATTACTTAATAAGTTGTTAAACACTTGTCTTATTTTATCTGAATCGACCATTATCATCGGTAAGTTTTCCGTAATTTTACTAATAATTTGTATGCTTTTTTTATCGGATTGAACTACATACAATTGTATTGTTTCTCTGAGTATTGCTTTTATATCCACCAGTTGTTTAATGATTTCCATCTTGCCTCTTTCCATTTTAGCAACATCTAAAAGGTCATTAATAAAATTATTTAATCGCTTAGAACTATCTTTCATTATAGTTAAAAAATCAATTTGTTTTTTGGTAAGTTCTCCTGTTGCACCTTTAAAAAAAAGGTCAATATACATCATTATGGACGTTAATGGTGAACGCAATTCATGGGACACACTGGAGACAAAATCCTGTTTCATATGGTCTAATTCTTTCAATTGGCAAGCCATAAGGTTAAATTCTTCGGCTAAAGATCCTAGTTCATCTTTATTATTAACCTCAATAATCGTATTCAATTTTCCCCTGCCAATCATTTTTGCGCCGTAAACTAACTTTTTAATTGGTTCAATCAAAGTTTGAGCCAGAATTAATGCACTAAATATACCTATTATTAAAACAACAAAGGCAATAACAAAAATTCTTTTACCCGTTTGAGTAACCGTTTCTTCCATCATTTTATTTAATTCCCGTTGAGAAAAGCCAATGCGGGCAACACCTAATTTCTTATTTTCCATAAATACAGGTAAAGCGTAATCGGATATCCTCTCCCCCTTTTTGTTTTGGTAAGATTGAATTAACAATTTTTTTATTTTAGTTGCTCTCAATCCTATAGGAGTTTTATCTTTTTCTTCTAAGCGTTGAATATTTGTATGTGCCAGAATTTTACCTTGCGAATTGGTAAATAACACATAAACTATATTTTTATTACGCATAAGAAAGTTAATATAATTAATCAAAAGAATTTGGTCCTTAGTAATTGAATATTCTTTACTTACCTGAACTAATCCATCAACAAGATTTATCTGATTTTCTTTTATCTGATTAATTAGATGCCGCCGTTCAGCAAGAAACAAACAAATACTTACCCCTAAAAGAATAAATACTACCAATAAGGTAGCAGCTAAAGTGAATTTTATTTTTAATTTCAACCGGATTACTCCTTATGATTTTGATCTATTTCTGCTTGTGCTCTTTTTAAGTTCTTCCTGGCCATCTCTAAATCAGAATTAAGTTCCAATGCTTTTTTCCATGCCTTAATCGCCTGTTTCAATTTACCGTTACTGTATTCTACTAACCCCTGCTTATTATATTTATTAGCTTGATCATTATGAATCTTTGTTAATTTTTCCTGAATTTCTTTTAGAGAGGATATCGCCAATTTGTTTTTTGGATCCAACTTAACGACCTTTTTAAATTTTTTGATTGCTTCCGACAACCTTTTTTCTTTATAAAGCTTTGTTGCTTCTTTATAATAAACAATAGCAAACTGTTTATTAATTTTGGCTATATAAGCATTTGCTTGTGGATATTGGGAATTAAAAGTTAATATTTCCTTGAATTCTTTAAGTGCTTTCCCCCATTCTTCTTTTTGATATAGCTGTAATCCTTTTTTATAACACCTATCAACAATACCGTCTTTACTTTGCTTTACATATAATGCTATCTTTTTATAATCAGGATTTGTCAATAATATTTTTTTAAATTGATAAAGTGCTTCTTTAAAATGTTTCCCTTTGTAAAGGTATATTCCCTTTTCATAAACTCGCTTTATTCTTTGTTCTTTTTTAACCTCTTTGATTTTTTGTCGTTTTTGTTTAATAAAAGTAATGTACTCCTTAGCCTGCGTATAATAGGGATCAAGGGTTAAAACCTTATTTAATTCCTTTTTGGCATCAATGTAATTTCCGTTACTATAATATTCAACCCCTTTATCAAAAAAAGATTTTATAACTTCATTGAATCTCTTTTCCATTTTAGCCATATACTCTTTAGTCTCCCGATGTTCAGGGAAAAGTTCAAGGATATTCTCGAATTCTGCCCGGGCACGAATCATTTCTCCGTCCTGATAATACTTCTTTCCTTTTTTTAAACATTCTTTAATGTTTTTTAAAGTAACTACTTCTTCTACTTTCACCCGTGTACGGGCAAGCAACTCCAATGCTCTCTCATGTCCCGGGGCAACAGCTAAAATATTTTTAAATTCTTTGTGTGCCTTGAGTAAATCCCCTCTTAAAAAGTATTTTTTTCCTATCAAAAAAGATTCTTCAATACTTTTTTCAATTTGAGTGTTTTCGTAATTCCGGCCAAAACGAAAAGAAATGCTGATTTTGTGTCCATCATCAAAATCATCCTTGGCCAAAAAGGCATAATCTAAATTCAACCCTTTAACCCTAAATCCTAATCCCAATCTTAAACCATTAGTCAAATCATCCTGTGATTTATACCCTATGCGTAGAGCTATTGAATTATGCACCCAAAATTCCCCTCCCAGATTAAGAAAAAAATCGTTATCCCGGGGAAAATTAAAATCCAGAGCCGCAATCAAATCGTTACCAAACAATTTATGTTTCCACGCTCCTCCGAATTTAATATTTAAAGGAAGGGCATCTCCTTCATCGATAAATTTCACCTCCGGTCCGATATTCTGTATATTAAGGCCCAAAACTAAAGATTTTAAAGGAGCCGGATATAACCACCCAATATCCAAAGCATAAGCAGTTATTATATCATCATCGAGTTTTTCCTGGAAAACCTTAAAATTAATACCTCCGTCAAGGTTGCCTATTAACCGCCGTCCATAAGCCAGACTAAAAGCAAAATCGTAAAAATTTAATTTTTCCGTCTTTACCCCGCCGGGATCGTAACCTTCAATATTTCCCACATTTAAAAAAGAAACGCTTACTCCCAAACCGCCTTTAAGTGCTTTTACCGGTTGAGCATAGGCAAGGAACTCATATCTTATCTCTTCTCCTTGCTCATCATGCATTAAAGTTATTTCACTATAATCAATTCCGGAAAGGCCTGCTGAATTCCAATAAATAAGATTAACATCATCAGCAACGGCTACAAACGCTCCCCCTAAACCAACCGGCCTTGCCCCTACTTCCATTTTCAAAAAATTCGCTCCCGTAGTTCCCGGGGAAGAGGCAAAAACAGTATAAGGGATAAAACAAAATATACCCAAAAAAATCAAAAACCAACCTACATTTTTTTGGTCAAATATTATTTTTTTAACCCTGCTTATTGTTTTCACTTTTTAACTCCTCAAAAAATTAACGGCCGGCACTCTTATTTTATAATCATCAATTTTCCTTTTTTACTCTCTTTTTCGTTTTTAATTAAATAAAGATACACTCCGCTTGCCAATTTTTCACCGTGATCATTGGTAACATCCCAGTACAAAATAGTGTCTCCGTTTGTATGTTCTATCTTCCTTACTAAATTTCCGTTGAGGGTAAAAATTTTTATTGTAGCCATAGGAGATAAATTAACAAAAGTGATTTCTGTATCGCCCCGGCTCGGTTTAAAGGGTACGGGAAAAGCATAAGCATAAGATAAATCACTGTATGATGATCCGGCAAGGGCAAAAACAGAAGTATGAATACTGGAAGCAGAAACTGTATTTGATTGTAAATCAACTACTGAATTAGCCAATCTTACCCAGAGGTTAGTTTTTTCGTCTAATCGATACATTTGTAAAGTTTCTTCCCGAACCGGAGGCATAGTGCCATCCACTATTCCATCTACAGGAGCAACATCACTGTAGGATAATGTTACTGCTATCGGTAAGTTAAAGTTATCTTTTAAAATCCCACCGGTATTATTAAAAGTATTTATTTCGATTATAGTATCCTCCAGGACAAAACTAAACGGGTCTTTGTCTGTCTTAAGCTTATCGTTAGCTTGAAAAATATTATTCAATCCCACATATTGAGAATCGGAATTAATTACAAAGAAAAAGTCCTCAGACAAGCCGGAAGGCAAAACAAATAATCTGATTTCCTCCCCCCAACTTAGTACCGTATTGTTTTTGGTGTGGTCAATTATAGTACTAAAAGTAAAGTGGTCTTCCGCTAAAGGATTGCCAATCGTATCAGTAGCTTCGGAGGTAATGGTAACCTGATAAGTAAAATTTTTATTCAGGACAGAATCTGGAATAAAAACCAATTTAAAATCATCCGTATCATAAGAAACCACCCCGGAAAGCGGTTCATCAATCTCTCGCCCATCCTTATCCCTGACCCCTTTAATACTGATGGCTCCTTTAGTCTTTTCTTCATTCATCCTTTCATTAAAACTTATCTGAATGACAATATCAGTCTTTACCCCGTTCTCTTTATCCTGCGGTAAACGTGATAAAACATAAGGATACGCAGTATCTATACCTTCAAACGTTCCACTAATAGTGCTGGTATCAATACAAACATTTCCTAATAAACCATCGGTAATAGCAGTAATATTACCGGACACAGTAATAGTATCTCCTATACAAACAGTAGCACTGCTTGCCTGTGCACCAAAAGAAATAGTTAATTCATCTCCATCGGCATTCCAATTGCCCGAAGCATCTCTCCATGAATGAGAATCATTTAAAACAAAAACACTATCAATATTTACCTGGTCAATGGTCGGACGATTGGTTCCCTCACTAAAACAAATAATTACCGTATCATCACTATCCACACCGGGCACCAGGATTACTCCATCACTAGCTACAGCACTTAAAACTGCCGGGGGACTTTTATCGGAACATACGATATTTGATGAGCTGTCTAAAGGATTGCCGTTAAGGTCGGTTAAAGAACCTTTGATATAAGTCAAATAAGGGGTTGCATCCGTTTCTAATACATTATCTTCAAAGGTAATGTAAATATGATCATGAGGCGGTCCACCGGCAAGATAAGTCTCACCAGTGACAACAGTTACATCAAAATCAGTCGCCACTACCGTCATAGTATCTATTTCTTCACTAAAAATAATATGAATAGCATCAATGTAACCATTGCAATTTAAATCCTGTGTTTCCCGGGAAGATATATAAGGAGGAGAAGTATCATTCCCAAAATCTCCTCCCAAAACTATATCATTATCGCAATAATTACCGTTGCCATCCCCAATAGTAATTCCATCAGGGGTAATAGTATCTCCAGCGGCAATGGTTGGAGCACCCCCCCCGGCAGAAAGGGTGACTAATAAAACCGATGAGTTAATCCAGCTACTTGAATCTATACATCCATTTCCATCTTTCCATGTATGACCACCACTCAAAGCAAGCACAGTATCAATATTAGCGGCATTTATCAGGGGAGCATTTGTATTTTCAGAAAAAATAAACTGTACAGTATCTCCTGCCTGAACTCCTACCCCACCACCGGAATCATCACTAGCCTGGGCGGAAACAATACGGGGTCCAACCTTATCCTGTTCAATAACATCATTTTCCCCGACATTAGCCAAAAACTCGCCAACAAAGCTTTCTAATGTACCGGGAGGACGGGAATAGGTTAACTGTGGTTTATTTGCCGTATCGGCAGAACCACTCTCATCAAAACTAATAAAAATATCTGCATCATTTGGCGTATCCGAATGGTTAGGTAAACCGGTACTGCTAAAAGCTTCATTACTATATCCAACGATATCAAATCCGTTAGCCTGCGAATCTAAAGAAGAATCCTTAACCGGGGCGGAAAAAAATATATGGTAAGCATCAATCTGTCCATCTTCATCATCGTCTATAGTTTGGGCATCAATGATTAAAAATCTCGCACTGTAAACAACTTTAACTTCCACATAATCTATATAGAGATCATTATATGCCCAATCACCGTTTCTAAAAAGTATCTCCATATTATTAAGCTCAGCCGGAGTAGTAATCAAATGGGATACATCGTACTCCAAGCCATCATCCCAATCATACCACCAACCCCCTACAAGTGTATAACTGGTTATATTGACATCTTCGCCCTGTTCATTTCCCCTACTATCATCAGACCATTTACTATAATCTCTATTATTACTACAATCTACATAAAATGTGCTCAGCTCGCTAGGCGGTCCATAGCCACATCTGAAGCGAATTATAACCGAATCAATACCATAACCAGGCTTATCAAACTTATCAAAATAAATGCCTATCCATTTGTTAGCAGTAATAATTCTCCCTTGGTCAACAGGAACATCCGTACCCCCATCTAACAGATTAAGATACTTATTCCAATCAAGTTCGGATAAAGTTCTATTTTGTCGAGCAGCAAATCCATCAACAACCTTTAAAGTAATTTCTTCCGCAACGGTTAACGAAGAAAAAATAATGAAAAAAGTTAATATCAAAAAAACCAATAGATTAATTTTAAATATTTTTTTCATTTTACGAGTAATCCTTTTATTATTAAAGAGTTACTATTTAAATTTTTTATTCCTCACTTCTTTAAAACAATATACCCAATATAAAGATAACACGCAAAAAGTAAATCGTCAACATGAATTTAAAAAAAACAACACATCACTATTTAAAAATATAATAGCCCAAACTTTCAATATATACAAAAGTAGAAATAAAAAAGGGGAAAGCAACAAGATTTGTCTTTTTATCTTTTTAGTTTATACATATCAACTAACTATTGAGCATCAGTCACTCCCTATTTGCAATCTTTTATCCAAATCAACAAATTTAAATTCCGCCTTACAGACTGGCTGACCCGCCTTAAAAATTGGCGGACAGGCAATTAAACTGTCTTTTAACTTTGTGCCTGTTGTTTTCTTTTAACCGTCTTTTTCTTTTGTCCTTTAACCAATGTAACTAATAAAACCAATCTAAACCAACTAACTGTTTTTTAACCGTTTTTTAACTGTCTTTTATCTTCCTTCTTCTCTTGCTTTTTGAAAAGTTTCGACTAAGGTCTGAGAAACAGGCGACGGAGTCTGCTCATAATGAGAAAATCGCATTCGATATTTACCACTTCCCTTGGTCAATGAACGTAAATCTACTGCATATTTGGAAAGTTCGCTTAACGGTACATTTACTTTTATTTTTTCTTTTTTGTTTTTTGTTTTTTCCATACCTAAAACCCTTCCTCTCCGGCTGTTTAAATCACCCATTATACTCCCCGTATAAACATCCGGTACAGATACTTCCGATTCCATTATCGGCTCTAAAATAAATGGTTTTGCCTCTTTTATTCCTTTCTGAAAAGCCATTGCTCCGGCAATCTTAAAAGCCATATCGGAAGAATCAACATCATGATAGGAACCGTCGAATAAAGTGACTTTAATGTCTACTACCGGATAACCGGCTAAAACACCTTTTTCCATTGCTTCCCGTACTCCCTTTTCTACGGAAGGAATATAATTCCGGGGAATGGCACCTCCCACTATTTTATTTACAAATTCAAA
>JAGLHV010000005.1 GCA_023143305.1 bacterium
GCACGCAATTCAGATAATTTCTGATTATACCTTGCACTACCAATACTATCTGCATGCCCTTCTACTTTAAGTTTATTCTCAGGATAAGATTCCAGTATTTCTTTGGCTTTATTTAAAATTTTAAAAGCAGATTTTTTTAATACCGAACGATTAAGGTCAAAAAGAACACTTGCTTTTATGGTAACTTTCAATCCTTCTTTTTCTTTGGTTATTTTAATCTCTTCAGGCATTTCTTTAGGAGAAATTTCTATTTTTAAGCAAACAAGAGGAGCGGTAACTTTATTACCTGCGTTATCTTCTGCTTTAAAAAGTACACTGTATTCGCCTGCTGTAATCTCTTTTCCCGGAGAATCACTTTTCCCATTCCATTCAATACTCGGGGGAGGTGCTCCTGCTCGGGTAAACAATTTTATTAAATAACCTTCATTATCCAAAATTTCCAACCGCCATTTTTTTATTCCTGATTCAGATGAAGCCATCAACCGGAAATAAGTAGTATCATTTATACCATCCCCGTCAGGAGAAAATAAAGGTGGCAGTGCTTCTACAAGAAGACGGGGGGGACTCTTATCCGGAGGGGGTGGCGGACTAATGAAAAGACCGAAACGCCAAATGCAAAACAATTTTATTTCATCAAAGCCTCCGATCATAGAGGTAATATATTTCCCGTCTATTTCTCTGGTTCCTAAATATTCCATTCCTATTTCAAAATTTCCGACATTGCGGCTCAAAGAAGCTTTATATACCCGGTCAAAAGTCTGTCCAAAAGAGCGATGCCAATCCTCCGGACCCCATACACCCTGTTGATAGGTAATTGAGGCCAAATAAGGTTTTTTGTTCAAACTTACCGTCGCACTAAGCAATCCGGTAATAGGTTTACATTCTTCCTGACTGGTAGTATAAGAATAAATTCCATCTGATAATTCTTCACCGGCTCTTAAACTAATGAGGAACTTATAATCCTGCGGTAAGTTAACTTTACTCAAAATAGTTACAAAAGAAAGCGGCCTTTTTGTTGCCCACCTACCATGGGTTGCACTGGGCTCCCACACTGTTTCACCTGAACTTTCAATATAAGTTTGCAAATCAGTAGTAGTAGGAAAATAAGAAAGAGAATAACCCAGGGCAAAAGCAAATTTTGCATTTTCTTCACGGTTTAAATTCCATTCCTGAAGAACATTGGGTTCCCATTGATAAAACCAGCTGCCCGGAGTTGGGTCGTAAGTTAAAAATAAAGAATATATTGATGCTTCGCGATTAGCATTACTCACCCAAAAAGGTTCATCCTTACCCCGGGGAGTAGACCATATCGGACCGGGATTTTCGTCCGTTCCTTCATGCAAAAAGGGCATCGGCCCGATAAGAGGTTGACGATAAGTAAATATTCCTGTAGTATAAAATAAAGAAGAAAGTTTTTTATCCAATTGCAGGGTAACTTCATTTTTATTTCCGGCCACTAATCCGGCATGAGTATATGTAATAGCACTTTCATCGATTAAAGGTGCAC
Organism: bacterium; assembly: GCA_023143305.1. Classification (GTDB taxonomy): domain Bacteria; phylum CBDUZB01; class JAGLHV01; order JAGLHV01; family JAGLHV01; genus JAGLHV01. The sequence goes on from JAGLHV010000005.1 coordinate 1,508, forward strand.
ATTTTCTAGTATTTACCTTTATTTTTAAAGCAAGGGCATCTAAAAAATCGGTTTTTCCTTTTTTAATCAGATATTCGCTTCCAGCATACCCTGTACCGGCAGGAACTTCTTTTATATAGCTGTATTCTTCCCCTATCATAAAGGGTTTATAAAGCAACCCCACCTGAAAAGGAAAATTCCGGATAATATTTGTTTTTGTGCTTATTTCTCCTATCTTTAAAAAATCTTCTTTTTCACTCCAATCTATTTTTTCATTTTTAAGAATTAAAGCAGAATCAAAAAGGCCTACTTTAAAATTATACTTAGCTAAAGTAGCCTCTCCTCCGCCCCAGATCAAACGGGGACCGCTTACTACAGTAAGCTTATTTACTTTTCCTTTTATATTAATTTCCGCGCCCTGGGGAACAGCTATTCCGGTAATCCGGCGATAGTCATTGGGAATATAAGTCTCCGGATAAAGATTAAACATATCCCCTTCATAACCCCAATGATAATGGCCGATACCGCTAAAATAACGTGCCGTAAATCTCTTTCCTCCTAAATACTTCAGCTCTCCCCTGACCAATTTTACATTCTGACGATCAAGATGCATTCTGTGCTCATCATTAACCGGCAGCCAAAAAGTATCAGCATAATTACCTATTGCTTCTATCCCTAATCCTCCCATTATTCTTTTAAAAGGATGAAATCCTACATTTAAATTTAAAATCTGGCCTGTTGATTGTTCCCAGTCATGCTCTATTCCTGCATTATGATAATATGTATAGGATTTGCTTATTTCATCATCGGTTATGACCCATTCGGGATCCGGCCTGTTCCATAATGATTCTAAACTTAAAGAAGATTCTATTTTTATACAGCGGTAAGGCAAAGGCTTATATACACAAATTACCGGAATCAACCCTCCTTCTTCTTTAGCAAAGGCAAAAATGAAATTAAGCACTATAAAAAATATTAAAAGCACACTTAACTTTTTTGTTTTCTTAAACATATCTATTCTCTCTTTTTTATTTTTGAATTAATTTACAAATTGTCTACTTAATTTTATACTATTTTTATCGCTAATTGTAAAGACTTGTTTTTAAGGATTAAAATAATATGGCTAAAGAAAAACGATGCGTGTCTTTTAATTTAGGACGAAAAACAAAAGCATAATCTATTTTAAAATGCCCTTGCTTCAAAGAAGCTCCTGCTGAAAAATCATCCAAAAAAGAAATCCTTAAACCATATATTTCATGTAACCAGCATTCTATTCCCTGAAAAAACTTTAAAGAATCTGTTTCGTCCGGAATATAATCAAACTCAAAAGCGATATTTAGTTTTATGTCTATCGATTCGTTTTCTTCTTTTCGTAAAGAATTTTTATTTCGTTCTAAGGCTTGAGGATTTTGAGAAATTCTTGGCTCGTAAATACTATATTCTCCCCCATGCACTTCTTCTTTAAAAAAACTAACCAGGGAAGAAAAAGCTTTCTTTGCTTTTAACACTACTCCGGAACGAATATGGCAGGGAATTACTTCTTTTACCTGCCTATCACTCCAATAAGAAGTTCCTTTGATTTGGGTCTTTCCTATATTTTGAATATTTACTCCCCATGTCAAAAAACCTTCTCCGCCCAACAACATTCCCAGATCCATTCCCCATCCCTCACTGGAAAAGGTATCGATATTCTGGGTTATTCTTTTACCGCTAATTCCTAAATACAAAGGTAAAGAGGATACAGGCTGAATACTGCCGGAAACAAAAAAAGCATCATTAACCATCCGGGTCTCTCCCAGGGATTCTTCCTGGTTTGTCTTTTCTATATTTAAGCTTCTCAACTGTAACCATCCTACACCCAGAGCAATCCTGCTTTTTTCTTTTTTGCAGGCAAAAACAGGCTGAGCATAGCTCATAAAGCTATATGTAGTGTCGGTAAACAAAGAACCGTAAGTTCCGCTAAATTCCCTGTTTTTTAGTAAACCCAATCCGGCCGGATTCCAATAAACCGCACTGGAGTCATCAACTAAAGCCGTAAAAGCACCTCCCATTCCCATAGATCTTGCTTCTACTCCGACAAGCAAAAAGCTTGCCGGTTCCCCCGCAGCAAAACAAACATCCGGAAATTGAGTTGCCGGAATGAAAAACAAACCAATACAAACTAAAAATAATAATTTTGTATGTATCTTCATTTTAATACCATAATCCGCCGATATTTTACCTCGGTAAGATTTTCATTTTTTGCTTTAGCTTTTATCCGGCAAATATACACCCCATTGGCTACTACATGGTTATTCTTATCCCGTCCGTCCCAGTATATCTGATAATTAATTTCACTATATAATCCATTCCAATATATCCGTGATATAACATCTTCTTCTATCTCCGACCAGGAACAAACTAATTTACCGGCAATATCATATATTTCAACTTTTATATCGGCTATTCGATTTAAAGTGAATTCAATTCTTGTTTTGTTTTGATAAGGATTAAACGGATTAGCGTAATTTTTTACTGCACTTATAAATAAAGGAACCTCTTCCAGATAATCTTCTCCTGTCCAATGTTTTCTTAATGCATAGTAAGCTTTCTTCGGTATTTTCTGGTAACTGTTAGTTAAAAGACTGACTACCCCGCACCATTCATCATTCCAGTTTTCAAGCCCGGGGGCAGAATCATAAATATTATCAAGAGAACCTCTTCCCTCTGTGTTATGTACCCAATCCGGAGTTCCGTTTTGATCCCGGGACCAGTCATCGGCCCACATATGTAATGTTCCCCCGATACACACTCTATTACTATTAAAAGCAGAAAGATTATGTTTTATGTGTGTCCAGAGATTAGATAAAACTTCCGCATGGGCACCCTGGTTTTCCTGAAGTTTTATTGAATCCCAACTATCACATCCGTACTCGGTAATACAAAGCGGTTTTTCACTTTTTCCTTTATATTCCGTAAACAAGTCATAAAACGAATTACCTCTATAAACCTGCACCGACCAGACATCCAGATAAGGCATATTAGCATCGTCAGCTAACTCAGCGGCATCCCCTATATTAAATATTTCCCAGTTACCTGTAGTTACCGGATGAAAATTATCTCCCTCCAGCTCATGGCTGGCCTGAGCACATTCATTAACCAAACTGTACCAATCTTTAACATCTTCTTCATGATTCCAGGGGGCATTTTGCTCGTTTCCCAGACACCACATTAATATTGCCGGATGGTCTTTCCAGTCATTCACCATATTTAAAAAATCCGCTTTTACCTCATCCCTTACTGACTGCACACTAAAGTCTGCTTTAGCAACCTTCCAGGTCATAATCACATATATTCCATTTTCATAAGCAGCATCCAGGGCAGCTACTTCCGAAGGCGGATCATAAATTCTTATGGTATTACCGCCCATTGCCTTAATTAAAGGAAAATCAATATTGTATAAATCAGGGTCCTTGCTCCAGTCATAAAGAGGATACCAACCTTCTCCCACCGGCGTAGATCCAAAACAAACACCCCTTACAGTAAAAGGCACACTATCTACTAAAAGTTGCCGGCCTTCCACCTTTACTTCCGTAGATTTACTTGCGGACGGAAAACTAAAACAAATGGCAAACGACACAATAATTGCAACAAGTACCTTTTTCATTCTTCCCCTTTTTTACTCTTGAGGAGTTTAAAAACAAGTAATACCTGGACCCCCAACAAAGGGAAAATTATTACTTTTGCTTTCTGAGGTAAAAAGGGGGAATTATTTTTGACCTTTTTCGTTTTTTCATTATCAATAAACTTCCCCTGCTCGGTATTCCCGGTAATATTCTCAATAATTTTATTTTCCAATTTTAAATTAATATTTTGCTCTGATTTGTTCAGTTTTTTTTCATTTTCATTTGCTGAATATTTCTCTATCTTTTTATTCCATATTTCCTTATGTACATAATAAGCTTTTCGTAACTGACGCAGGTAAGGACTCTTCTCCCCATCTCCCTGACTGGTAATACCAAACCATTCCGAATGCCCCCAACCATCAGGAAAAGGACCGCTCGACCGGGAAGCAGTATCATGCACTTTAGGGTCATAACCGTTTCCACTTAACCACCATTCATCAATCCATTCGTAAAGTATTCCCCCCATGGCATTTCCTGCTTCACTACCGGCTAAATTAAGCACAATATCCTGCCAGCATCCAACTAGATATTCCGCTTGTTTTTTCTCTGCAAATTTTTGTTTTTTCCCTTCATAATAAGCCGGACAACCATATTCAGTAATTAATACCGGCTTATCACATATTTTCTTGACTTTTTCCCATAAACCGCCAAAACCCCGGCTTCCCCGGTAGGCATTACAACCAAAAATGTCCACTGCCGGACAATGAGCAGCAAAAAGTTCCAAATCACCTTCATCTCCCATACAAACTGCTACCGGATGTTCCGGATCCAGACGATGAATTAATTCCGCTGCCTGGTTAATAAATTGATAATAAGCCGTTGGATTTTCTTTATAATTGTTTCCTACACCATAATTATTTTCGTTTCCTAAAACCCAAAGCAAAAGGTACGGCTCATCTTTAAATTCCAAAACCTTTTTTTCCAGATTATAAAGAATATCCGTACGTTGTTCCGCATTAGTATAATCGGTAAAACCTCTCCCGGAGCCTGTCCCATACATCCCCATAAAATCGCCCATAAGACACATTATACCAAAATCTTTATACAATTTTCGCAATAATTTTTTGCTTCCGGCACTATGATAAATGCGGATAGTATTACATCCCATTTCTTTTAATAATTGAAAATCACCTATTACCGGTTCATCTGCATCCTGTTTGTTGTTTTTGTTTTTATCTACCCATGAATCATAAGGACCATCAATCTTTCCGTTTTTATTATAATCCATCAATGTCCAATCTTCCTGTGTCCCCAATTCCGCACTCTGCCCTACAGGAGTACATCCATAAGTTATACCTTTAATAATATACGGTTTGCCTTTTACTCTCAATTGATAATGCCCATTAGTAAATCTTGTCACTTCTACTTTTTTTACTTTCTTTTTTTCTTTTTCTTTTACTTCTATTAATCTTCCATTCTCAAGTTCTTCTTTCTTTCTTTGCTGTTTTGTATATTTTACCAACTTTCCCGGATTAACCGTAACAATATCATTGTCCAAATCCGTATCATCAAAACTTTTTATCTTAATCTCGGCTTCTATTAATTTTAATTCCAATTCAGGATGATTTTTACAAATATTATTGATGGAATCCAGGGCTACCGGAGCTAAATACCAAACAAAGGTTTTCTCCTGCGCCCAGGAAGCAGAACGGGGAAAATGTACTACCAGAGCATAATAAGCTTTTATTGCCTGTTTATAAAGACCTGCTTTTTCTAAATTCTGGGCAACATAAAAAAGTTTAACCGCGGGACTTTCAGGGGCTGTTGCCCACTTATAAAAATTCGCCTGAGCATTACTTCCTAAAAAACTCCACCGACTACCGTCCAATTTCCCTTCGGAGAGAAACTTTTGGTACTCAGGGTCCTGTCTAACAGTTTTGTCATTAGGATAAATTCCTTCGCCTACGGCCCGGGATAATCCTTTTCTATCTTCAATGACATACTTATACTTATCAGTTTTTATTCCCTCAAAAGTTCCGTATTGAGAATAATCAACTATCCCTTCTGTCCCCGAATCAAACAATTTAAATCCTGTTTTTGCCCCGGAAATAGAAACTATATATAAACAAAAAATAATTACCCCACCTGTTTTTTTTAATAATCCCTTCATTTTTCCTCTTTTTATAATTACTGCAAAAATAAATTTAACGGCTTTCCCCTTTTGGGTAAAAAAATCCCCGCATTTATCAATTATTGACTATCCGTAATAACATCGTAAATTGATAAACCGCCCCTTATTTTTTGTCATTCCATAAATCTTTATAAGTATAATAAGCCTGACGGAGTTGACGCAAGAAAGGACTTTTGCTTCCATCCCCCTGGCTACAAATTCCCAACCATTCATCCAGAGAACAAGGTTCATCAAAATTTTTGTCCATTCCTCCCCATATATCCTGTTCATCAGGAGAAAACTCACTGGAATGTCCTGCTTTCCACCATTCGTCTAACCACTGGTAAACTATTCCTCCCAAAGAGTTGCCTGCCCCACTACCGCCCCGGTTGTAGGTTATGTCTTCCCAGCAACCGTAGTGATAATCTGCCTGTTTCTTTTCGGAAAACTCCTTGCTTTTTTTATGTTTATAAGAATAAATCCCGTATTCAGTTATAAAAACAGGCCGGTCACAACTCTCCTTTATTTCGTTCCATAATCCCCCAAAACCTTTATCTCCCCGATAAGCATTACATCCGAATATATCCACATCCGGACAATACTTAACAAAATAACTCAAATATCCCAGGTCTCCATTACAAATTGCTACAGGATGGTCGGGATCAAGCTGGTGAATTATTTTAGCTACTTCATTGACAAATTTATAATATACAGCGGGATCTTTCTGACAATTATTAGCTACTCCGTAATTATTTTCGTTTCCCAAAACCCAGAAAAGAACATAGGGTTCATCCTTGAATTCCATAACCATCTTTTTTACCCCTTCAATCATCTTTGCCCGCTGTTGGGGATTACTATAATCCGTCCCCACCTCCCAACTTGCTCCGGACCCCACACTGTACATACCTAAAAAATCTCCCATTATGGACATAATCCCATAATTTTCATAAAGTTCCCGCAGCAATTCTTTATTAGCTGCAGAATGATAATTTCTTATAGTATTACACCCCATTTCTTTTAACAATTGAAAATCTCCTACCACCGGTTCATCCGCATCCTGTTTGTTATTACCGTTTTTATCTACCCATGAATCATAGGGCCCATCTATTTTCCCATTTTTATTATAATCACAAAGCATCCAATCAGCTAAATCCAAATTATCCGGACTCTGGCCAATTTTAGTTGCTCCATAAGCCATTCCCTTTATTATATAGGGTTTCCCTTCCACCAACAACTGCCAATGACCATTTTTATACTTCACCAGCTGTACTTTTTTCCCACCTATACTCTTAACAATTTTTGACTTTTTAAGCTTAACCTTTTTGGGTACTATGTTTTTAGGTTTACATTTAACTATTTTTCCCGGATTAGTAATAATTATATCATTCTCGGTATCACGATCATCAAAACTATTTACTTTAATCTTAGCTCCTACTAATTTCATCCCTAATTCCGGATGATTACGACAAAGCCAGTTAATTCCGTCTATGGCTGCCGGCCCTAAATATATCGGTGTCTGCCACATAAGTGTCCATGTTACAGTTTTAGGATAATGAACTATTATAGCATAATAAGCTTTTATCGCGTGTACATAATGACCTGCTTTCTGTAAAGCAAAAGCAGTATAAAAAAGTTTTACTCCTGCTGCTTCTGAAGCAGTAGCCCATTTAAAAAAATCAAGCTGGGTATCATCTCTATCAATAAACTTCCAATGTGAACCTTCTAACCTGCCTTTATGTTTTGCTTCCTGGTATTCCATATTTTTTATTATACTATTACTCGGATGAATTCCTTCTCCTATAGCTGCAGCTAATCCTTTTCTATCGGTAATTTTATATTTATAATCCGGCGTCCCAACTTTCTCAAATTCTCCATATTTCTCATAATCAACGATCCTTTCTTTCCCCGGGTCTAATAAAGTAAATAGTTCTTTGCCTAGAATATTTACCCGTAAAGAAAAAATAAACATTATTAACCCCGCCATTGCTAGTGCTCTACTCTTTTTCACTTTTACCCCCTCTGTTTTTGTTTGTAAGATTTTTTATATTATAATATTTGTAGTTCTTTTATACCATAAAAACACCTAAAAGTCAACATATCATTCTTAGTTATAAGACATTCCTTATAATTATTTAGTCCAACAAAAAAACCTCTTTATCAACCAAATTTCAAAGAAAGGAGTCTAGTCTACCCACAACCACCAATTAAATAAGGCAGCTGAAGTAACCGCTGCTAAAGTAAAAGGTAACCCTACTTTAACAAAATCCCAGAAAGAAATAAAATGACCGTTCTTTTTTAACAAACCTACTGAAACAATATTAGCTGAGGCTCCGATAGGAGTAATGTTGCCCCCCAAACTTGCGCCGATTAAAAGCCCAAAGAAGAAAAGAGGGGAAGAAAATCCACCCCGAAGGGTAATGGTTTGAACTACAGGCAACATTGCCACCAGAAAAGGTATGTTATCAATAAAAGCAGACATAAAAACCGAAAAAGTAATTAAAACTATATATGCCAATCCCTGATTTGACCCAACCAATTTAGAAAATTTATCAGCAAAAACAGACATCCATCCCGCTTCTATTAAAACCCCTACTAAAATAAAAACAGTCATCAGGAAAAACATAGTTTGCCAATCAAGTTCTTTCAAGGAAACAAAGAGTGTCTTTTTCTTGTTTTTTATCAGCCAGAACAAGGCCAGGAAACCACCTGCCATACAAATAGTTCCGTTAAGATATTCAAAATTAAAACGAACAAAGGAAGTAACGGCAAGGATAATAATTACTCCCATCAGAATTATTGCAGGAACCAAACTTTCTACTTTTTCTTTTCTCACCAGAGAAACTTCCTGTTTTTCCTTGCGGAAGAACAAATAAAGAACAACTAAAGAAATACAGGCACCGATTTGCACGGCAAAAAATATTCCCACTTTTCCCTGATAAAAAAAGAAATCGCTAAAGGTTAAGTTCATAAAGCTGGCCAAAAGCATACTGGGAGGATCTCCGGTAAGGGTTGCCGCTCCCTGCAGATTAGAAGATACCGCCAGAGCAATTAAGAAAATAGTTGGGTTCATTTTAATTCTTTTAGATAAAGCCAGAGCAATGGGAGCAACTACCAGAAAAGTAGATACATTTTCCACAAAGGCAGAAATAAACCCGGTAAGAAAACAAATTGCCAATATCCCCCATACTGCTTTCTTTAATTTATAAAGGATCCATTCGGCTAAATAAGCAGGAACATTAGAAAGCATAAAGGCATCGGCTACAAAAAACATGCCAATTAAAATGCCCATTATATTCCAATTAATAAAAGTTAACGCTTTGATTAAATGAATCTGTCCGAAAAAAAACATAGCAATTGTTCCCAAGGCACCACAAAGCATTCTTCTGGCAGGAAAAATCATAAAAAGAAAATATGAAAGAACAAAAATAAATAAGATTATATTTCGTGTATCCATAATGGTAAAATATTATACATTTTACCATTAAATTTTGCAATAGCAAATATGTTAAAAAAAACAGTCCTTACCCCATAAATTTTGAGTGTTTATCAGATACGTAACAATAAAAAATATTGTATTACTAATTTTTTACTTGAAAATTTTAGAGATTTACTATATTATAGAGACGTTTATTGCTGACTACTAATAAATAGACTTCTGCAAAATAGCTTTTTATCTTTTTTGTCATTCCTGCGAAAGCAGGAATCTGTTGATATTTAAAAACATTATAAATTCCGCATCATCCTTCGCCTCAGGCGGATTAGGCGAAGAGGAATGACAGAATATTATCTTTTGCAGAACTCTTACTACATAAAATTAAAGGAGATTCCATGACTGACACAACAAAAGAAAATATCGGGAAAGTTATTCCCTGTACTATTGAAGATGAAATGAAAAAATCTTACATTGATTATGCAATGAGCGTAATCATCGGCAGAGCATTACCGGATGTCCGGGATGGATTAAAACCGGTTCATCGGCGTATTTTATTTGCCATGAAAGAAATGGGTTTATCTCATAATAGGCCTTATAAAAAATCCGCTGCTGTAGTCGGAGATGTATTAGGAAAATATCATCCCCACGGTGATACTGCTGTTTATGATACAATGGTTCGGTTGGTACAAAAATTTTCTATGCGCCACCCTTTAATTGACGGACAGGGTAACTTTGGTTCTATAGACGGAGATTCTGCCGCAGCATACCGTTATACTGAAGCACGCTTAACAGAATTAGCCGCTGAATTATTATCCGATATTGACAAAGAAACGGTAGATTTCACTCCTAATTTTGATAATACCCGGCAGGAACCGGTAGTTCTTCCCAGCGCCTTTCCTAATCTTTTAGTAAATGGGTCTTCGGGTATTGCCGTAGGAATGGCCACAAACATACCGCCTCATAATTTAGGGGAAATAATAGATGGTTTATTCGCTCTCATTGACAATCCGGATATTGAAATTAAAGAACTAAATAAAATAATCAAAGGACCTGATTTTCCTGCCGGGGGTATAATTCACGGGAAAAACGGCATAAAAGAAGCTTATCTTAACGGAAGAGGGTCAATAAAACTCCGTGCTAAGGTAGATATCGAAGAAAATAGCCAGGGAAAAGAAACTATTATCGTTAAAGAAATTCCCTATCAAGTCAACAAATCCTCCCTGGTAGAAACCATTGCCAAATTAGTAAGGGATAAAAAAATTGAGGGAATTTCTGATTTAAGGGATGAATCGGATAGAAAAGGAACCCGGGTAGTAATTGAATTAAAGAGAGAAGCACATTCTCAAATCGTTCTTAACCAATTATTTAAGCATACTCAATTAGAAACTTCTTTTGGAATAATTATGTTATCGCTGGTAAACAACCGCCCTAAAGTGCTTAATCTAAAAGAAATGCTGTATTATTATCTCCAACATCGTCAGGAAATGGTTGTCCGGCGCACTCAGTTTGAACTGAAAAAAGCAGAAGCCCGGGCACATATTTTAGAAGGATTACAAATTGCTTTAGACAACTTAGATGAAATAGTTAAAATTATTCGAGCCTCTAACAATGTAGAAGCAGCAAAAACGGCCTTAATGGAAAAGTTCCCTTTAAGTAAACTCCAGACGGAAGCTATATTAAATATGAGATTACATCAACTAACCGGCTTAGAAAGAGAAAAAATTCAACGGGAATATTTGGAATTGATTAAAATAATAGAAAAATTTAAATTCATTTTATCCAGCCCGCAAAAGGTATTATCTATTGTTAAAGAAGAATTATCCGCTATAAAAGAAAAATATCAAAACAAAAGAAGAACATCTATCGTAGCCAAATCAATAGAAATGGATATTGAAGATTTAATTCAGGAAGAAGAAACAGTCATTACCATATCTCACGCCGGATATGTAAAAAGGCTGTCCCTTTCTGTCTATCGCGCTCAACACCGGGGAGGAAAAGGGTTAATCGGAACAACCCTTCGGGATGAAGATTTTGTAGAGAATATTTTTATTACTTCTACTCACAGTTATCTGCTTTTCTTTACCACTTTTGGACGGGTTTATTGGCTGAAAGTTTATGAAATCCCGGAAGGAAGCAGACAATCTAAAGGAAAAGCCATTATTAACCTTATTTCCCTTTCCTCCAATGAAGAAAAAATCGCTGCGGCTATCCCGGTGAAGGAATTTAATCTTGATACTTTTTTAATAATGGTCACACAAAACGGGACTTTGAAAAAAACAGCTTTAACCGAATATAGTAATCCCAGAAAAAAGGGTATCATTGCTATAAACTTTAAAACAGGGGATTCTTTGATTGATGCAAAACTTAGTACCGGGACAAATTACATAATTATCGGAACTAAAAAAGGAATGGCAATAAAATTCAAAGATCAGGAAGTAAAAGCTATTGGAAGAACCGGAAAAGGTGTTCGCGGAATAAAATTAAATAAAGGAGACGTGGTTATTGGAATGGAAACAATGTCCGAAGACGACACCCTTTTAAGTGTCACTTCCAACGGCTATGGAAAGCGCACCAGGATAAAAGAATATCGTCTTGTCTCCCGTGCTTGTAAAGGCGTAATTAATATCAAAACCACAGCAAAAAACGGAGAAGTGATTGGTATAAAGCGGGTAAATAAAGAAGACGAAATAATGCTGATCACCGCAAAAGGTATAGTAATTCGGGAAAAAATTAAAAACATCCGCACCATCGGACGAAGCACACAAGGAGTAAAATTAATCAGATTAGAAAAAGACGATCGTCTGGTAGGTCTGGCTAAAATAATTCCTCAGGGAAGTTAGATTTATAAAAATTACTAAGATAATATTCCAACAGCTAAAAATGAAAAAATTAGAATGGATTAACCACCCTGCAGATTTAGGATTTAAAGTTTACGGAAAGAATGTAAAAGACTTATTTAATAATGCAGCCTGGGGAATGCTTAATATTTTAACCGACTTAGATAAAATAACTCCCCGGGTGACAATAAAAATAGAACTAAAAGCCGCTAATCTGGAAGAACTGCTCATAATCTGGTTAAACGAATTACTTTATTACTATAATACCCAACAAATCATTTTCAACAAATTTAAATTGCTAAAAATTAATGAAAGTTATCTTTGTGCCACTGTTCAAGGAGAAAAAATTAATCCTTCTAAGCATCAAATAAATATAGAAATAAAAGCAGCCACCTACCACCAATTAAAAATTAATTATTTTCCTAAATATAAAACTTACCCCTGGCAAGTACAAATAATCTTTGATGTATAAAAATACAGGCAAATCCTAAATCCCCGCCTTATCTCCTCCAGAGGCGAAGTGGACCCGCCTTACGGACTGGCGGACAGGCAGGCAAATTCCAAATTCGAAACTCAACCTTTTAAACAAAAATAAACGACAGGGTAAAATACAAGGGGTCAGGCATTGAACGTTGAATAGCTTATATTCAAATTTCAAGGTCTGACCCCAATTTTTTTATCAAAGGATAAAGCAGAGGTTTTTATTTTTTCCTTTTTTTCAAATGTCCTTTTATGGTTTGAGAACAAAGCGCATAATAAGAACACTTTTTAAAACAAATATTTTTCTCACCGTTAAGATGTCTCATTTTACAATGGTGAAAATCTTTAGCCATTTGATTAATTTTATCTTTCACCGCTTCACTCAATTTAGTAAAACCGATACCAACAGTATATGTCCCTGTTTTTTCTTCTACTCTAACTATTTTTCCTACTACTTTTTTGATTTTTAATCCGGGAATATTTATGCTTAATTCCAGTAAAGATTTTTCCGGTAAAGGAATAAAAGTAATTACTACCACCCCTCCGGCACTCAAATCCATCATAATCCCCGGAA
>JAGLHV010000050.1 GCA_023143305.1 bacterium
TTTTCAATTTCATCTAATAAAACTATCGAATAAGGCTTTCTCCTCACTGCTTCTGTTAATTGTCCCCCCTCTTCATAGCCAACATATCCCGGAGGAGCTCCTATTAAGCGGGAAACAGAAAACTTTTCCATATATTCCGACATATCAATACGAACCACCGATTCCTCATCGCCAAACAAAAATTCTGCTAAAGTTCTTGCTAATTCAGTTTTACCCACACCCGTAGGCCCCAAAAAAATAAAACATCCTGTAGGCCGCCGAGGATCTTTCAATCCTATACGTGAACGTCTTACTGCCTGTGAAATAATTTTGATTGCTTCTTCCTGCCCTACTACTCTTTTATAAAGTTCTTCTTCCATATGCAATAATTTTTCTGTTTCTGATTCTGTCAGTTTTGTCACTGGTATTTTAGTCCAAACAGAAACAATATAAGCTATCTCTTCTTCTCCAATAACTTTCGTTTCAACTTTTCTTTCTTTCCATTTTTTCTTTGCATCATTTAATTTGAATTTTGATTTTTTCTCTTTATCCCTTAATTTTGCAGCTTTTTCAAATTCCTGAACAGAAATAGCAGCTTCTTTTTCTTTAATTATGAATTCAACTTCTTTTTCTATCTCTTTTATTTCATCCGGTAAAACAGTAGTTTGCAACCTCGCTCGAGAACCTGCTTCATCAATTAAATCAATTGCTTTATCCGGCAAAAAACGATCTGAAATATACCTGTCAGACAACTCCGCAGCTGCCTGTAATGAGGCATCACTATACTTTACCCTATGAAATGCTTCATACTTATCCTGTAAACCCTGCAAAATTTTTACTGTTTCTTCAACAGTAGGAGGGTCAACAATAATACTCTGAAATCTTCTTTCTAAAGCTGCATCATGTTCTATTTGTTTCCTGTATTCATCCAGAGTAGTTGCCCCAATGCATTGTAATTCTCCCCGGGAAAGAGCCGGCTTTAACATATTAGAAGCATCCATTGCTCCTTCAGCTGCTCCTGCTCCGATCACAGTATGTAATTCATCAATAAATAAAATTATATTATGTTTCAAACGCCGTATCTCTTCCATAATATTTTTCAATCTTTGTTCAAATTCTCCCCTATATTTAGTTCCGGCAACTACTCCACCCATATCTAAAGTAATTACTCTCTTATTTAACAACGGTTCGGGAACATCACCCTTTGCTATTCTTTGCGCTAATCCTTCTACTATTGCACTTTTGCCCACACCCGGTTCACCAATTAAAACCGGATTATTTTTAGTACGCCGAGACAAGATTTGAAGAACACGTCCTATCTCTTCTTCCCTGCCGATTACAGGATCCAATTTATCTTCTCTGGCTAAAAGAGTTAAATCACGGCCAAATTCATCAAGAGTAGGTGTTCTATTTCGGCTATGCACGGGCTGTTCTTTAACTGATTGAGCATAAGGAACTTCTCCCAGAAGATTAACTACTTCCGCTCTCACCTTATCCAAATTTACTTTTAAATTCTCCAATATCCTGGCAGCAATCCCTTCTCCCTCGCGAATCAATCCCAAAAGAAGGTGTTCCGTCCCAACGTAACGATGCCTCATACTTCGTGCTTCTTCTACAGCTAATTCCAATACTTTTTTCGCACGGGGAGTAAAAGGAACTTCTCCTAATACAAGAACACTCTCGCCAACCCCTACAATTTTTTCTACCCCATTACGAACTTTTTTCAAGTCTATCCCTAAATTAATTAGTACAGTAGCAGCAACCCCATCTCCTAAAGCAACCAGGCCTAAAAGAATATGCTCTGTCCCCAAATAATCATGATTCAATCTTTTTGCTTCTTCCTGAGCTAAAAGTATTACTTTTTGGGCCCTTTCTGTAAAACGATTAAGCATTCTCCTTTATACCTCCTGAAAATATTTTAATTTTACTAAAACCGAGACCCTTCGACTCCCTACGGTCCTCTCAGGATCAATGAGACTTATTTTTTAAACTTATTCCTTATTAATTCCGCTCTTAACCCGTCCCTTTGAACAAGAGACAATTGTTTTCCTTTTAATTCTTGAATATGGGCTGATTGAGCCAAAATCATAAGTTCATTAATTTCAGTAATATCACAATCTAAGTCTAAATTTAAATATAATCCTAATCTAACTTTGCTTAATAAATTCATTGTTTCATTAAAAGTAATCGAACGCATATATTTCATCATTCCATATGCCCTATAAATCATATCCTCTATTCCTATCCTGTCTTTCTCTATCAACTTTATACGATTTTGCCTTTCATATTCTATAATCGTCTTTACCACCCGTTCAATATTATCAATTATTGATTCTTCTTCTTGCCCTAAAGTAACCGCATTAGAAATCTGAAATAAATCACCCATTACTTCCGTCCCTTCTCCATATAATCCTCTAACAATAAAACCTATTTTTGAAAGATTCCGTAAAACAACATTTATTTTCTGAGTAAAAACTAACGCCGGTAAATGCATCAAACAAGAAGCTCTCATTCCCGTACCTACATTAGTAGGACAAGCGGTTAAATAACCCCATCGCGGAGAAAAAGCATAATTTATTTTTTTATTTAAATTATCATCTATTTTTGTAGCCAGGCCCCAGGCCCCGGACAATTGTAATCCGGAATAAATGACCTGTAAACGCAAATGATCTTCTTCGTTAATCATAATACTGACTACTTCCTTTTTATCTATAGCAACAGCTCTGTGTCCTTGCCCTTGAGAATGCTCATAACTTATTAAATGCCTTTCTACCAGTAATTGTAAATCTATTTTATCTAATTCCAAAAGATATAATATTTGAGCATCTTTCATATATGGATTACCTTTAATTGCTTTTTCACTTTTTTCCAATATTTCTTTTCGCTGAAGATTACTTATTCTATTAGGAAAAGGAAAAAGGGGTAGATTCCGGGCCAATCTAATACGGGAAGAAATAACTACATCATAAAAAGGACCTTTTTCTTTCCACCACCTACCTTTTCTCTTACACATCTGGATTAGCTGCATCATTTTACCCTTTTCCCTTGTTTTTCTTACTTAACTTTTTTTCTATTTCTTTAATCTTATCTCTAATTAATGCCGCTTCTTCATATTTTTCTGCTTTTATAACCTCGGCAAGTTCTTTTTTCAAATCTTGAATATCCGGAAAAACCCTATCGTTTTTCCTTGCTTTCTTGTAAAAAGGATTCTTACCTACATGTTGATTATAACCATGAATTCTTTTTAAGAGGGACTGCAATTGCTGAGCAAAAACATCATAACATTTACTACAACCTAATTGCCCCTTTTGTTTGAAATCTTCAAAACTCATATTACAATTTTTACATCTTTGTTTTGTTTCCTTTTCTATTTTTAAAAAAGGTTCAAACCCGGAAAGACTGGCCAATAAATCAACTATAGAAAAATGTGTTTTATCAAAAGACATTTCTACCCCTTTCTTTTGAGCACATTCTTCACAAAGATGAAATTTAAATATTTTATCATCTATGATTTCTGTAAAGTGAATATTAGCTTCTTTCTTATGACACATGTTACAAAGCACTTTTTCTCTCCTTTATTACTTTTAAAACATTCTATACTACTATATGCCCATCTTCTAAATAAATCCTCTGATTACAACATTTTGCCAGCTCTTCATTATGAGTAACTACAATTAAAGTCGTCCCCCTTCTTTTATTTAAATCCAGGAGTAATTGAAATACCCTTTTACCTATTTCTTTATCCAGATTACCCGTTGGTTCATCCGCTAAAATAAGGGAAGGGTTATTAATCAATGCTCGAGCTACTGCCACCCTTTGCTGCTCACCACCTGATAATTGCTGAGGTTTATGATTTACTCTATTTTTTAAACCTACCTCTTCCAATCCTTTTAGTGCCCTTTTTTTAATATCTGCTTTTTTTTCATTACTTCCTTCCAACCGGCTTTCCGGATTTTCCGCTCTTATAAAAGCCGGAATCATAACATTTTCTAATGCAGTAAATTCCGGAAGAAGAAGATGCGACTGAAAAATAAAACCTATTTCCCTGCTGCGTAAAACTGCTAATTGATCTTTACTAAAATCATTGATGTCTTGCCCGATAAAAAAAAAATTTCCTTCACTTGGCCTCTCTATTGTACCAAAGATGTGCAGCAGAGTACTTTTTCCTGCACCGGAAGGACCCAGGATAACATAAATTTTTCCCGTTTCAATTTTTAAGTTAATATTTTTTAAAACTTTAACTTCTTTTTCCCCGGGAAAATAATTCTTGCATAAATTTTGTGTTTCTAAAATTATTTCCATTTTTTCACCATTAAATCAGTTAACATTCATTCATATCTAATTGCTTCACATGGGTCTAACCGGGCAGCCTTATAAGCAGGATACAGAGTAGACAAAAAACTAATCAAAACAGCGGCTAAACCAACCCATATAAAATCCATCACCTGAATTTTTACCGGAAAAGTAGAAATGTAATAAACATCCGCAGGCAATTTAATAAATTCATATTTCTCCAATATCTTAGAGATAACAAGTCCTAAGACACACCCCAAAACAGTCCCGGAAAATCCGATAATAGAACCTTCCCATACAAAAATTTTCATAATTGCCTTATCTTTTGCTCCCATTGCCTTAAGAATTCCAATATCTTTAACTTTTTCCATAGTCATTAAAATTAAAGTGGAAATTATATTAAAAGAAGCGACCAAAACAATTAAGGTTAAAATAATAAACATTCCAATCTTCTCTAATTTTAAGGCAGTAAATAAATTTTTGTTGCTGCTCATCCAACTCCGTACCCAACAAGGATAATCAAGTTCTTCCTGAAGATTTGCTGCTACCTGATCTGCTTTGAATATATCTTTGATTTTTATTTCCAATCCGGTAATTTTATCTTTTAAATTAAAAAGATTCCGGGCAACACTCAAAGAAACAAAAGCCATATTAGCATCATACTCATACATACCAACACTAAAAATACCACCCACTTCAAACTTCATCATCCGGGGCATCATTCCCATAGGAGTAATCATACTATAAGGAGAAATTAAAACAACTTCTTCCCCCACAAAAAGACCTAAATTCCTGGCCAATTCCTCTCCCAAAACGATTTTTGGCATTGATTCATCGTTTGATGAAAAATCCAGGCTGCCCTTTCGGATTTTTTGTGCAATATCAGATACTTTCTTCTCTTCGGCAGGATTAATCCCTTTAATTACTGACCCCGATACTTCTTTTCCTGCTCTCAATATTATTTGTCCATAAACAAAAGGGGCTATAGCTATAACCTCTTCCTCCTGTTTTATTTTTTCTTTTACCTGCTGTAAATTTGATAAGGATAACCCTTCTCCTTTTTGGTCTAAAACAGTTATATGTGCAGACATCCCCAGGATTTTATTTCGTAAGTCATCCTGAAAACCATTCATTACCGAAAGAGTAACTATTAATGCCGCCACCCCCAAAGCTACTCCGCCAACAGAAATAATCGTAATTAAAGATACAAAAATATGTTTCCGTTTAGCAATTAAATACCTTAAACTAATAAAAAGTTCATAATTCATAAATTATTTCAGTTAAACTTAAAAACTACTCCTTCTTCATTTGAGGGAATAAAATTACTTCCCGAATTGAGTTAGAACCAGTTAAAAGCATAACTAACCGGTCTATCCCTATTCCCAATCCCCCGCAAGGAGGCATTCCGTATTCCAAAGCACGAATGTAATCTTCATCCAGCATTTGTGCTTCCTGGTCTCCTTTTTGTTTTGCCTTCATTTGCTCTGTCATTCTTTTTCTCTGCTCGACCGGATCATTTAATTCTGAATAAGCATTAGCTAATTCAAAATTACCGATGAACAATTCAAATCTTTCTACTATTTCCGGATTATTTTCTTTTGATTTAGCTAACGGGGAAAGACATTTTGGATAATCCGTTATAAATACAGGTTGAACCAGTTTAGGAACTACAAAAGTATCAAAAATATGGTCAAGAATTTTATGAGATTTAGTATTTGTATCATATTTCACTTTCAATTTATCAGCGATTTGCATAATTTGCGATTTATCTGCTATATCGGTCTTTTCACTAAAATCAATACCTGTGTTTTCCTGAAGTAATTCAAAAAAACCTTTTCTCTTCCATGGAGGGGTTAAATCTATTTTATTCCCTTTGTATTCAATCTCCAATTTCCCAAAAATCTCTTTACTAATCCCTACTATCATTTCCTCACATATTTCCATCATTTCATTATAGTCACTATACGACTGATATATTTCCAGCATGGTAAATTCAGGATTATGCCGGGTAGAAATACCTTCATTCCTGAAATTCTTGTTTAATTCATAGACTCTTTCTATACCCCCCACAATCAACCGCTTAAGATATAATTCGGGAGCAACTCTTAAAAATAAATCCATACTTAATGCGTTATGATGAGTAATAAAAGGCTGAGCAGCCGCCCCCCCCACAATAGATTGCATCATCGGAGTTTCCACTTCCAAAAACTCTTTTTTATCCAGAAATTGCCTGATTATTTTTATTATTCTGCTACGAATAATAAAAATTTCTTTTACCTTATCATTCATAATTAAATCTACATATCTTTGACGATAACGAATTTCCGTATCTTTTAAACCATGCCACTTCTCCGGTAAAATACGCAATGATTTAGACAATAAAATCATTTTTTCCACATGAATAGAAATTTCTCCGGTTCTTGTTTTAAAAACCTTTCCCTCTACTCCAACAAAATCCCCTATATCCATTTTTTTATAAAAAAGATAGTTTTCTTCTCCTATATCATTTTTTCCAACATAAATCTGAACCTTTCCCCAACCATCTTTAAGATGAGAAAAACTTACCTTTCCCATAACACGCCTGGATATCATACGCCCGGCAAAAGATACTTTTTTATCTACTTCTTCTCCGTTATTTAAGGATTTAAACTCTTCGTTAATATCAACGGACTTACATTTACCCTTAAATTTATGAGGAAAAGGATTTATTCCTTTGTCATATAATTCTTTTAACTTATCTTTTCTCTGTAATATCAACAAATTCACATCTTCAGTCACTTTTTTTCTCCTTTTTAAATCAGCGATTAATAAATAAAATAAATTTTCGTCGACAAATTACACATTTTTTAAAAATATTTAAACAATTTACCAAATATTTTTTAATAATACTTTATTTATATAGTCTTGTCAAGATTAAATCTAACCCTTAAAAAATAGTTTTTTTATAATTTAGAAAAAAACCTTTCTTTCTTTATTTTTAAAAACAACCACTTAAAACCTTTAAATATTTGAATGGCCAATACTGCACAAAACCCAGCCAGCACAATACCCGCAGCAACATCTAACGGATAATGAACGCCTACATAAATACGGGAAAAACCAACCACCACCGCTATCCCAAAAACCAAAAAACCAATCCAAAGACGACGCCAGATATAAGTTATTACTATAGCCATAGAGAACATATTAGCAGCATGAGAAGAAGGCAAAGAAAAACCACCGGAACCTACTAATTGTCGCACATCATCTAAAACCTTATACGGCCGTAAGCGGTGAAATAATGGTTTTAGCAAGCTGCTGCTTATCTGGTCGCTTAAAA
>JAGLHV010000051.1 GCA_023143305.1 bacterium
AATTTGTTCTGTTGGTGTTTGTTGTATAGAAGATTGCTGATCAAGAGCTTGTTGGACTATGTTTTGCTCATCAACGGGTTGTTCAACAGAAAGTTGTTCGGGAATAATTTGTTCTGTTGGTGGGGGTTCTATATTATTTTGTTTATCAGCAGGTTGTTGGTCATCCGGTTGTTCATCAATGGGTAAAATAGATTCTAAGGCCTCTTTGACCTGTTGTATGTGAGAAGAAAAGCTTTCTTTTTTTTGGATTGTTTCCGGCTCAAGTATTTGTTTTATTCTCTCTTCTCGTTCTTTTTCTATCAACAGTTCTTTTACTTCGGTAGTTGTTTCTGTTTGTTCTTCCGGTGTTTTTTCTTGAGTTCCAATGGTTGGGTCCGGATCTTGTACCAGTTTTTCTTCCAGATAATCTACGATTTTTTTTAGCTGATTTTCTATGGGAAGGACATCTTCCGGATCTTTGTTTTTAATTGCATTGTCTTTTGTAGGAGGTTTATAAAAGACTTTTATTTCTTCCTGGTCTTTGATATCATTAGCGTCATTGTTATTATTATCGTTATTATTATCGTCCATTTTTTTTGTATACTTTAAAATAACAAATTTTAAACAGTATACTTTCCTCCTTTTTTAAAGTTTCCGGAAAACAGATATTTTAAAGACTAATATTTTATTAAATTAAATCCAATAAGACAACATAAATATACCATTCCTTTTCTATTTTGTCAAGAAAATCAAAGAGTATTTTAAAAAGATAAATATTATGATTTTTGAAGAAGGGTAATTGTTTTTTAACAGAGTTAGTTTGTATTGAATTTTAATGATAAGAAAAAAGAAATTGGCTAATCCAAAATAATTTATTTATAGAGGAAACGTGCTTAAAAAGTAAAAGCCGGAATAATTTTTGGGAATTAGATATTTCTTAAGAGGAAAAGTAATTGACAAGCATTAAATTTTATGTTAATTTATAAAAAAAATAAAAGGCAGCTGGACATTTAAAGACTAAAAATTAAGTATAATTGTCTTTTAAAGTGTTTCTTTAGGTTATAAAAATAATTCTGTACAAGAAAAAGGTATTTTGATTGCGAAAATATTTATTTAAAGGAAAAAAAAGAATAAAAAAATTAATTTAGTATCCAGAGATTTTAGAAAAAATCTTTGGATTTTTTCTTTTTAATTAAGGGATAAATAATATGTCTGAATTTAAAATAGGTAAACTTACGCTTAAAAACAATGTGCTTTTATCTCCGTTGGCAGGAATTTCAGATTTACCTTTTAGAATAATAAACCGCCAATTTGGTTGTCAATTTGCTTTTACCGAAATGGTTGATGCCGCTTCCATTAAATATCGCAAAGGGGTAAAAATTTGCAAGCTGGAGACAATTCCGGAAGATAGCCCCTTAGGAAGTCAATTGTTAGGACAGGATGCCGGGATAATGCTGGAAGGGGCTTTATTTCTTCAAGACCGGGGAATAGATTTGATTGAAGTGAATGCTTCTTGTCCGGCGAGGAAGGTAATTAAAAAAAAAGCCGGTGCTTTTTTAATGAAAAACACAGGAAGATTAAAAGAGATATTAAAATTATTGGCTAAAAATCTTAAAGTACCGCTTACCCTGAAAATTAGAACCGGGTGGGATGATAACAGCCTTAATGCTGTAGAAGTTGCATTATTAGCCGAAGATTGTGGGATTGATGCTTTAGTTATTCACGGGCGCCATTGCCGGCAAGGACATCAGGGCCCGGTCAATTATGCATTGATTAAAGCAGTTAAAGAACGGTTAAGTATTCCGGTAATTGGTAATGGAGGAATATGGTGCGGGAGAGATGCTCTGTTGATGTTTGAGCAAACCGGTTGTGATGGGATAATGATTGCCCGTGGTGCACTGGGAAATCCATGGATATTTAAAGAAATAGATGTTTTTTTAAGTCAGGGAATAATTTTACCCCGGCCAGGCTGGGATAAGGTAAAGGATACGCTAATTCAACATTTGCATTTTTTAATTAATAAAGACGGGGTCCCTTTGGCTATTATTAAAATGAGAAAATTTTTTCGGTATTATCTTAAAAACCTTTCGGGAAGAAAAAAAATAGTTTCTCTCCTGGATAAAGCTAAATCAGAAGAAGAAGTAATTAGCATGATTAATTCTCTGCAGGATTAAAAGGTTATATGAAATTTATTATAAAAAATGTTGAATCGGGAAATATACTTTTGCATCTAAATAACTGAGGGGAAAAAATGGTTGCAGATAAACAATTTTTAATTAAAAAATCCCAGGCAGGAGATTTACTTGCTTTTGAAGAATTAGTTAAGCGCTACGAAAAAAAGATTTATAATCTCGCCTGCCGGATAATGGGTAATCAGGAAGAAGCAAGCGATATTCTTCAGGAAACTTTTTTACAAGCTTTTCGTAAACTGGCAAGTTTTAGGGGAGAAGCTGATTTTTCTACCTGGCTATACCGTATAGCGGTTAATCTTTGTTTTATGAAAAAACGAAAGGGTAAAAAAATGAAAGTTTTTTCTCTGGATGCGCCTATTTTAACGGATACGGGGGATTTAAAAAAGGAAATTCCTGATAATTGG
This sequence comes from bacterium, assembly GCA_023143305.1. GTDB lineage: Bacteria > CBDUZB01 > JAGLHV01 > JAGLHV01 > JAGLHV01 > JAGLHV01. The sequence goes on from JAGLHV010000051.1 coordinate 2,576, forward strand.
TCAAAAAACCCTTTAGCTTCTTTGGAGAACAAAGAATTAAAAGAGTATTTAAATAAAGCAATAAATCAACTTTCTCCGGAATATAAAACAGTATTTATCTTGCGGGATGTAGATAAATTATCTAACACGCAGGTGGCTAAAATTTTAAAGCTTTCCCTTTCTGCGGTTAAATCCCGTGTACATCGAGCGCGTTCTTTTTTACGGCATAAAATTTCATCGTATTTTAAAGAACATAAGGAGTGAAAATCAATGGATTGTGAGGAATTATTTTTTATTTTATCCGATTACTTTGATCAGGAATTGGAGATGGAACTTCATGATGAAATGGAGGAACATATAAAGACTTGTTGTTATTGTGAGTTTTTGTTTGATACCTTTAGTAAAACACTGGAACTTTGTTCTGAGATGGAACAATTAGAAGTTTCGCCGGAAGTTCATTTAAGAATTATACAATTAATTCGTATAGAAATAGAAAATGACACAAGGTAAATCTTTTTTTAAAAAATACATCTAATATAAGTTAACCGCCTTAAGCAATTTCACTTTATTTTTGTTCTACCTTACACCAAAAAATTTCATTATTGACTTTCTGTTGTTTTGATGTTAATTTTTTTATATAAAGGCTTGCTTTTTAAATAGGGAGAAAAAACAAATGGTTTTTTCTAAAACAGCAGTAGTTTTAATCGGTATTAGTTTTTTATGCAGTTGTACGTCATCACAAAATAATAAAGAAATAAAAGAGAATAAGGAAGTAGTAAAAGTTAATCCCAATAAGGCGGAATTGCATTATATTTGTGGGGTGGGTTATCATAAGAAAGGATTATATGATAAAGCGATAAAGGAGTTTAAAGAAGCCATAAGGATAAATCCGGATTATGTAAATGCTCATGAAAATCTTAAGGTGGTTTGTGAGGAGAAGCTTTTATATAATAGAGCAATAGAAGAATTCAAAGAAACAATAAAAAATAATCCTTACGATGCAGACTCACATTTCGGTCTGGGAATTGTTTATGAAGGGGGAGGGTTGTATAATAAAGCGATAAAAGAATATAGAAAGGTTATAAAGATAAATTATAATCATGCGGAGGCACATTATAATCTTGGGGTGGTTTATTATAAAAAAGGATTATATAGTAAAGCGATAAAAGAATATAGAGCGGTTATAAAAATAAGTTACAATTATGAGAAGGTACATTATAATCTTGGGATGGTTTATAAAAAGAAAGGTTTGTATAATAAGGCGATAAGGGAGTTTAAAGAGGCTCTAAGGATAAATCCTAATTATACAAAGATTCATAGTGATATGGGGGATGTTTATGAAAAGAAAGGTTTATATGATAAAGCGATAAGGGAATATAAAAAGGTGGTGAGTTTGAATCCTGATTGTGCGGAAGCGCATTGTGGTCTTGGAGTAGCTTATGAAGGGAAGCGTTTGTATGATAAGGCGATAGAAGAGTTTAAAAAAGCGATAAGGATAAAGCCGTATTATGCAGATGCCTACAATCGCCTTGAGGTGGTGTATAGTAAGAAAGTTTTGCAGGATAAGGAGATATGGGAATATAAAGAAGAGATAAGGATAAAACCTGATAATGCGGGAGCGCATTATAATCTTGGGGTTAGGTATTCAATTTTAGGTAAGCGAAAAAAAGCTATGGATGAATACAACACATTGGAAAAATTAGATAAAAAATTAGCCAATAGGCTTTTAGATAAAATTAACAAAATTACGGATTAACCAAAAAATAATTTAAAAACGTAGGAAGAAAAAATTCCTATTACCAAATGATTTGCCCTTTGTTAAAGAGCAAGGAATACTTTAACCAATAAGTTTAATTGGTTAGTATTTTACAAGATTACTGCCAAAAATAACTCTCCTATATGTTAATCAAAGAAACTAAATATTGAGCAAAATAATTTTTTAGTTTAGAATATTCTTTACTTTTTAAATAAGTTTATGTTATATTAATCAGAATTAATCCGGGGATTGCTTTTTTAGTGAACCGGGAAAAAATAAAAAATAAAGAAAAGGATAGGTGAAAAATTATGAACAGTTTGATTTTTCCGATTGTAGTAGGGTTCTTAGGGCTTTTATTTGCTGGGTGGACATATTTGACGGTAAAGAAGAAAAATGAAGGTTCGGAAAAAATGAAAGAAATTGCTGAAGAGATTCATTTAGGAGCGATGGTGTTTTTGCGCAGGGAGTATAAAATCATTGGTTTTTTTATTGTTTTGGTATTTATTGTTTTGAGTGTTTTTTTAAGTTTTTGGACCGGGATGGCGTATCTTTTAGGTGCGGGTTGTTCGATGTTAGCCGGTTTTTTGGGTATGCAGGCAGCGACCAGATCCAGTAGTCGTACCTGCCAGGGAGCTGTTACCGGAAAAATATCGGAAGCATTAAATATTGCTTTTTGCGGCGGTTCGGTAATGGGAATATCTGTAGCAGCTTTAGGTTTGATTGGTTTAGGTTTTACTTATATTTTAACTAAGAATCCGCTTATAATTAACGGATTTGCCATGGGTGCCAGTTCTATTGCTCTTTTTGCCCGTGTAGGCGGTGGAATTTATACCAAAAGCGCGGATGTAGGAGCGGATTTAGTAGGTAAAGTGGAAGCGGGTATACCCGAAGATGATCCGCGTAATCCGGGAGTTATTGCTGATAATGTCGGAGATTGTGTGGGAGATACAGCCGGGATGGGAGCGGATTTATTTGAGTCTTACGTCGGTTCGGTAATTGCTACTATGGCTATCGGGGCTACTCTGGCCAACCCTTTAAAATGGATGTCTTTACCCTTGTTTCTAATTACTATCGGATTAGTTGCTTCGGTTTGTGGAATACTGTCTTTAAAAATTTTAAAGAATATAAAACCGCAATTAGCTCTCAGATATGCCACTTATATAGGGGGAGTTCTTTTTCTGCTGGGTGCCTATTTTATAATCGCTAAAACTTTTTCTTCGCTAAATTTATTTTGGGCTGTTTTAACCGGATTGGTTGCCGGAATGTTGATTGGATTAGAAAGTGAATATTTTACCAGCGGCCCTCCTATAAAAAATATTGCTAAAAGTTGTCAATCCGGAGCGGCAACAAATATTATTACCGGTTTAGCCGTGGGTTTTGAAAGTACAATATTACCTGTTTTAACTATAAGTTTGGCTATTTATATTGCTTATTTTTTTGGAGGACTTTATGGTATTGGTATTGCCAGTGTAGGTATGCTGGCTACTATCGGTATAGTAATGTCTACTGATTCCTATGGCCCGATTGCCGATAATGCCGGAGGAATTGCCCAAATGTCCAAGCAGGGACCGGAAGTAAGAAAAATTACCGATGAGCTGGATTCTTTAGGTAATACTACCGCTGCTGTAGGTAAAGGGTTTGCTATTGGTTCTGCGGCTCTTACTTCTTTAGCGTTGTTTTCTGCTTATCAGCGTACGGCGAATCTGTCGGTGATAAATTTAACCAATACTACGACGGTTATCGGCTTATTGTTAGGGGGGTTAATGCCCTTTATTATGGCCGCTTTAACCTTGAAAGCCGTAGGCAGGGCTGCTAACAAAATGGTAATAGAAATCAGGCGGCAATTTCGGGAAATTGCAGGTTTAATGGAGGGAAAGGCAAAACCGGATACAAAAAGGTGTGTTGATATTGTTACCACCGGTGCACTTAAAGAAATGATATTGCCCGGATTGATTGCTTTACTTGCTCCTTTAGTAGTTGGTTTTGTTATGGGAAAAGAAGCCCTGGGCGGATTCTTGGCGGGGGCGACTACCTGTGGTGTTTTATTAGGCATAATGATGAGTAATGGAGGAGCTTGCTGGGATAATGCTAAAAAATGGATTGAGGAAGGAAATATGGGAGGAAAGGGTACACCGACTCATGCGGCAGCGGTGGTTGGGGATACAGTAGGAGATCCTTTTAAAGATACCTCCGGACCATCTATGAATATTTTAATAAAATTAATGGCCATAGTATCTTTGGTTTTTGTCCCTCTTTTTAGTAAATAAAGTTTTTAAATTTAGACTTTATTGGTTAATAAACAGAAAAAAACAGTGAATGGATAATAATTTTTATAGAATTAACAGAAGGCTTAATTTGTGTAAGATAAAAATAAAATTTCGGAGGGAATAAATAAATGTGTAATGAAAAAAAAGATATTTTTAGTGGAAAAATTTGTGTAACGGCAGAGGATGGTAATTTGGATGCTCAGGTTGATCCTCGTTTTGGAAGGTGTCGGTATTTTATTATTATTACTCCTGAAACAATGGAATTTGAAGCAATAAAAAATCCTAATATGGAAGCAATGGGTGGGGCTGGTATTCAGTCAGGGCAGTTAGTGGCTGATAAAGGAGCAGAAGTTGTTTTAACCGGAAACATCGGACCAAATGCTTTTCAAACTTTACAGGCAGCGGGGGTTAAAGTTATTACCGGAGTAGAAGGGGAGATTAAGCAGGTAGTTTCCCGGTATAAGACAGGAGAATTAGTTCCTGATTCTAATCCCAATGTGGGGGAACACTTTGGAGTGCAGAAAAATAAAGACAAGTAATTATTAGACTGAAATAAGGATAATATTGTGGCAGCAGGTAATTAGATAAAATGTTATTTGCGGGGGATGTCTTTTTCATGGGGGGGGACCAAAGAATAGCGGGTTAGATTCCTTTTTTTCTCTTGACATTGATAAAGGATGTTTTTATAATTAGAAAAAATCAGGAAAATTTATTTTTTGGTGTTATTGTGTGATGAGCAATCTATAATATAAATTTATAAAAGACAGTCAGTTTTATACGGCTGTCTTTTTTTTGTAGGAAGTTAAGTAATAATCAATAAAGTAAAGTTTTAATTTTGATAAATAAATATTATATTTAAAGAGTTCTGTAAAATACAATATTTTGTCATTCCGCTCCGCCTCAGGCGGATGATGCGGAATCTATAATTTTTTTAAATATCAATAGATTCCTGCTT
>JAGLHV010000052.1 GCA_023143305.1 bacterium
TCGTTCAAAACACATTTTGCCTTTATTTTTTTCTAAGATTGTTTAATAAAGAAATATATATTTTTCACTAAATGCATAGTTTTACCCTATGGACATATAAAAAAAAGCTAATATCCGAGAGAAATGATGAGAAAAGCAGTTCTATTTATAATAATTAGTTTAATAATAAATAATGGGTTTATTTTTGGCTCTGAGATGAAGGTACCTGCCGGAGTAGAGGTATCTGCTTTAGGGGGCGCCGGGACTTCTATGGTGCGAGAGGAATCAGTATATTATAATCCGGCGGCACTTGCTTTTTTCAGAGAGCCTTCTATCGTTACTTCGTGGCAAAGATGGTATGATTTTATTAATAAAGGCCAGATTATTGGTATTTTTCCCTGCTTTAAAAAAGTGACCATTGGAATTTTTGATAGTTATTCGATTACAAAAAAAATAGATTGTTGGGATGAAGATAATAATCAGATTAATTCTTCCCGTTTTTTTTCTAATTTAGTAAATATGTCTATTGGTTTCCGGTTAATAAATAATTTATCCATTGGTGGTAGTATAAAATATCTTACCGAAAATACTGAAGAGGAACAGGTCTCTTCTAATCTCGCCGGTGATTTATCCGTTTTTACCCAATATAAGGAAATAATAAATATGGGGGTTAATTGGCAAAACATAGGTAATGTTCAGGAGAGTGTGGTGAAAGCGGGGGTTTCTATGTCGGACAGATCAGAAAAACTTTCATCTTTTCCCACGATAATTAGTTTAGATTTAAATTATCCTTTACGCTTTAACCCTTATTTATCTCTGGGAATGGAAACATTTCTTTATTCAATATTATATGTCCGGGTAGGATATAGAACGGGACCTTTAGATCTGGAAAGATTGGGACATTTGAATGGGTTAAGTTTTGGATTTGGAATTAAGCCTTTTAAAGAAAGTAATTGGCAGTTGGATTATGCTTTTGTTCCTAACGGGGATTTAGGACAAAAACATCAGGTAAGTATGAAATATAAATTTGGTAAAAAATTAAAGTTAACCAAAACCGATCAGGAGGAAGCAACATCCCGGACAAAAGAAGAATTCTTAGAGGAAGGACAAATAAAAACAGAAAGTCTTTTCGAAGAAGGTCTTCAATTAGTACAACAAGAAAATTATTTAGAAGCAATACTTGTTTTTAACAGATGTCTAAAACAAAATCCGGATTATCAGCAAGCAAAAGTTCTACTTAAAGAAGCTTCTACTAAACTGGACAAAGAAATTACCCTGGAAGGGCAGGATTCAATGATTTTTCAGGGTGTGAAAGAATATTATATAAAAGGAATCAATCAGTACAAAAAACATAATTTTGAGGGGGCAATTGGAGAATTTAATAAAGTTATAAAGCATACTTTTCATCCTAAGACCAGAAAATATTTAGAGCAGGCAAAGCAACATCTTACAATCCTGGAAAACAAAAAACAGGCAAATTTATATTTTCAGCGTGCGAAAAGTTTAATCAAAGAAGGACAATATACTCAGGCGGAAGAAAATTTAAAAAAGAGCCTTTTTTATTATTCTGATTATTTGCCGGCAAAAAAATTATTAGAGCAAGTATCACTTAAAACCCATACGGAACAAAAATTGAAGAAACATTTTATTACGGGAGAGAAAAATTTTAAGCAAGGTCAATATGAAAAAGCTTTGATTAAATTTTATTATGTATTAAAACTCAATCCGGAAAACAAAAAAGCTTTACAAATGATTACTAGATGTGGTTTAAAAATTATAAAAAAAGATAAAGCAGAAAAAATTTCCCCCAAAAAGAGAAAAAATTATTTAAAAAAAGGAAAGATTTATGAGAAACAAGGGAATTATCAGCAAGCTATTGCTCACTATGCAACGATAATTGTTCATCAGCCGGCGGACATGGAAGTTCTTAAAGAAATACAAAGAGTTTATCGAAAAGGACAAAGAGAGGAAAAAGAGCAAAAAAATAAAAAGCAGATTCTTCTGCAGCAGAAAAAAGAAAAAATCAGTCAATATAGTAAAGAAGCCGAAGAAGCATATAAAGCAGGTAGATATAATTTTGCGATTGAATATTGGCAGAAGGTTTTGGATTTAGATGCGGAAAACGAATATGCTGAAGAAGGAATGAAAAAATGCAGCAAAAAGTTGGAAAGAGCAACGGGTAAGGGTGTGAATTTAAAGGTAGTGGAAGAATATTATAAACAGGGTTTGATTTATTATAATCAGGGAAAATATCAGGAAGCGATATTTGAATGGAAAAAGGTTTTAGAATTAATTCCTGAACATGAAAAAGCAAAGGCAAATATAAAGGCAGTAGAGGAAAAAATGCAGGTGACCAGATAAATATTAAAAGAAAGGGGAAAAAGAGTGAAGTTAAAATTTAAACTGCAGGAATCCAACAGTCCTGAAATTGAGTTGGATAAATCTTTCTGGTTAGGTAAGATTAAAGTTTGTGTTAATGGGAAAGAAGTAAAACCAATGAAGGAAAAAGGGAATCCCTTCCCTATTCCTATGGGAGATGGGACAGTCAAAAAAATGCTGGTAAAAGGAGGACTGGATGATCTTCCTAAAGTCATTGTTGACGGAAAACGGATTCATTTAGGCAGAAAACTATTTTGGTATGAATATGCTTTAGGTTTGATACCGGTTGTGCTTTTAATGGGAGGAGCATGGGGCGGCTTTTGCGGAGGTGTAGGGGTACTGGTTAATTTCAAAATCTTAAGGACTTCTTACACAATGAGGACGAAGGTTTTATTTGTTGTGGGGGTTACTTTTTTTTCCAGTTTTATTTATGCAATAATTGTTGTTATGTTTCACCTTTTAATGAGTGCGGGTGGGGCTATATAAAAAGAAAAAGTGTGCACTTTTAATTCTTAAATAACAAAAAAACAAACTTAACTTGACATTGTTTTAATGTAAATGTATAATATCTTACTTAATTTTTTCTTTATCAGTGTTATTTATTAGAGGTATCTATTTTTTGTGAATAGGTACTTTTTTGTCTTATTTAATGACTCTGAAGAAGGGGTATTAAAAGGGGTTTTTAGCAAGGATGAAGAAAACAAATGTATTAAAATTTTTGATAGTTATAAATCTGTTAGCAATTGTTTTAATTGTCTGGTTCGCCTGGATACAAGATCCAAAATCTGTTTTAGAAGATACTCCGGAAATAAAAGTAGAAACGATAAAGTTAGAGTCGATGGAAAATTTTAAAGAACCTTTGCAGGAAGAAATAACCAAGCAAAAAAAACCAGAGAAAAAAGAAAAAAAAGTAATAAAAAAACCGGAAAAAAAAGTAATAAAAACGGCAAAGAAGAAAAAACCGGAAAAAAAAGAAGTTGTTCCTGAAAAAACAGCTAAAGTTTGTATTTATGGTTTGCTAAGTGATAAATATACGGAACCTTCTTTGAAATTTGATACGGCTAATCCCGGAAATGTAGATGGGGGGTATTTAGGTGCCTGGGGGTCGGCGCAGGTAAAGGGCGGTATTCCGGATACTTATAATGATCCTCCTTCCAGTCTTAAAGTTGCCTGTGTTGGCGGATGGGGTGGTGTCTGGTTTCAATTTGGATTTGATCCTAAGGGTTCCCCGGGTGAAGCCATGGAAAGAGATATGTCTCTTTATGGAAAATATATAAGGTTCGACATGAAAAGTGACGGAGAAGTAATTGTAGGTATGGAGTGGTGGGATGAAATTGCTCAAAATAAAGATTCAGCCGATATAAAAATTAAACATGATTTAAAATTTCCTACGGATAATAAATGGCATTCTGTTAAAATTGAGTTCACCAAAATAAGAGGAAAAAATTACGGTCATTCGATTAATTTTAAAAAAATAAAATTACCGGTAAGTTTTTGCGGGGAAAATGTCACTTTTTATATTGATAATTTAAGATGGGAAAAATAAAGAAGAAGACAAAACAAAAGTCCATAGTCGACAGACAAAAACAGGCACAAAGGCATCAAGGCACAGAGGCACAGAGTTAAAGAACTCAAGACAAAAATTAGTCCATCGTCTATTGATAACAAATAACATAATCAACCACAACGACAGTTATGAATTATGAGTTAAAAACAAAAACAGATTTAGTTCATAGTCCATAGATAACAGATAAAAGATATAAAGACGGTTAATAAAGACAGTTGAATTAGTTTAGATTGGTTAGATAAAGACAAAGACAGTTTTATTGGTTTAGATTTGTTGAATTGATAAAAGATAAAAAACAAAAAAATAGATACTAAATCCGAAATACGAAATGAATCTATGTTTTTTTCTCCTTCTTGATGAGGGGATAGAGGGTGGGTAAATAATTGAAGAAGATATTGATTGTTTTTAAATATAGTGTGGTTGTCTTTTTTTTATTAAGCGTTAGTTGTTTAACTGCTTTTGGTCAGGGAAAAAGTAGCACCACTCTTTATTTATATTTTGCTGATGAAGGAATTTATCCTGATACAAGTGTTTTAGAAGATCCTTTTAATCCTTACTCTAAATATTTGGTAAGTGAATTGGAAAGGATTAAATGGAAGCACATAAATAGTGATAATTCGCGCGATGATTTTTATGTTTGGGCAACTTATCTTGCGTTGGTGCCCGGTGCGGAAGCTCAGTATTATACGGCAATGGCTTTGGAGAAAGCAAGTTCAAAAGAAGAAATTGTCCGGGGAATGCCTCATAAAGGACTGGTCTTCCGGGGTTTTGGTAATTTAAAGGAACAAGCAGTTAGAGCATATCAGTCAATAATTAATCATTGGCCCAAGGCAATGAGTTACGATCCCCGTCAAAAGTTATGGTGGTCTTTGGAAGAAGGTTCCCGAAAAGCTATTTATCGTCTGGGAAAAACACCCGTGGTTCATCGTCCTCTTCCTTTTTCTTTGGTTGGCGGAAAATATGAAATGAGAATGGTAACTAATGATACGACCGGTTATTATCAATATGATTGGGCCTGGCATCCGGAGGGAGTGGAAACAGAACAATGGGGGATTAATCAATATCATTCTTTAGGAATGGATTTAGGTTTGAATTATGGCCGAAAAATTAAAGGCATTTGCGGAATAGAAATATTTGCTAACCGGGTTGCTTATTGGGATGCGCTGTCTTATCGGGAGGATAATGTCGGAGTAGTTATTTCTAAAGTAGATTTAAATTTTTATGGTGATTGGTTTGATACCTGGATATTTAAAAATGTAGGGCATTATCATTGGGGAGACATGATGGGATTTTATCGGGAGATGTATGAAACCCAATGGGCCAGGCAGTGTAATGCTTTTACTCCCCAGGGTGTAGAGATTAACGGACGGGGAATCTTGGATGGGATAACGATGATTGCCGGTGAGGATCCTATTTGGGGAAATAGTTCCGAGGTCTTTTTAAAATATGAAAAAAATGTAGGATTGGCTAATTTTAAGTTAATGTATAAAGACAAACTAACCAAAAAAGAAACAGGAAAAATAGATTCTTTAACCGGGGGAATGTATTACTACGATTTTAATCCCTGGGATAATCAAATGAGTGCTTTTTCCCTGAATGTTGGAGGGGAAAGAAGAATTTCCTTGGAATCAGAAATAAAAAAGGTTAATGCGGATAATGAAAATATAGCATGGGGGGTAAAAGGAAAAGTTAAAATCATTCCACAAAAAGCAGAAATTTCAGCACAATATATTAAAGCAGAGCCATATGCGGGAAATAAAAAAGAATTTTATTTGCAGACAAGATTTGTTCCTATACCCTGTCTTATTTTAAATAGTGATTATACCTGTCGGGAAAATATTTGGGGTGCTGCTTCTTCTTTTCCTTCTCTGGTTTTAGATAATCGGGAAGGCACAATTATTAAAGGATCGATTATCTTTGATACAACACCGGAAGTTCCTTTTCGCCTTTGGGATGGAAATTTTAATGAAGATGAAGATGCTCCTCTTGCTCTGGAGTTTGGATACGAGTTTGCTGATTATCCCGGATATACCGACCGCCAAAAACATTATGATTATATTCAACGTGTCTGGTGGGAAGAAGGGACCGGTAGTCAGGGGAGATCCCCGGTGAAATTAGACAAAATTTTTGCCCAGCTGCTAATAAATCCTTTTAATAGGGGAGATAGAATAATAATAAATTTTGCTACCGGATTAAAACAGGCACAGGCAGGAGCGGATTATGTAGTAAAAGAAGAAACCCGTTTTAAAAATATTGAATTGAGTATGAAAATAGGATTTTTCAGAGGTGAAATTAATTGCTTTGTGGATGATTGGATGCCTTATCAAATAGACGGTCCTTTATATGGAATGACTTACGATGAAAGATTTATTATCTATTTAGGCCGTGTATTTGACCGGCAGGAAAAATTAAAATTGGGTTTAGAATATGAACAGGTAAATGATAGTCATGAATCAGCCGAGTATAAAGAGTATCGGCTTGTTTGTAGTTTAAAGTTTTAATAAAACTAAAAGAAATAAAATCACTAATTAAAAAATGTCATGTAATTTAAATTGTGGCAGGAAAGAGGAAGGATTATATGAATGGAAAAATTTTTAAGAAAATAAATCATGAAGCGGTAGCAGGGTATTTATTTATTTTACCCAATTTTATCGGATTTTTAATTTTTACTTCTTTACCGGTAGTTGCTTCTTTAGTACTTAGTTTTTGCAAATGGGATTTATTTACGCCTTTACCTGAATTTGTAGGACTAAGTAATTTTATAGGACTTTTTGGTTTTCATTTTAAAGACGGATATGTTTTTCAGTCTTTCTGGTATTATTGTTCCTTCTGGCGTTATCTTATTCCTAATGACCCTGAATTTTGGTATTTTTTGTACAATACAATCTTTTTTATGATTGGTATTCCCCTTTCTATGGCCGGGTCATTGTTTTTAGCTTTAGTAATGAATCGAAAAATAAAAGGAATTACTTTTTTCAGGACAATTTTTTTCTTGCCGACTATTTCTTCGGTGGTAGCTATTTGTTTGCTCTGGAGATGGATATTTAATACAAATTATGGATTATTGAATGTGCTTTTATCTAAAGTAGGTTTGCCTGGGCTTCCATGGCTGAATAGTACTCTCCTGGCTAAGCCATCGCTTATTTTAATGGGGCTATGGATTTGTATAGGCGGGTTTAATATGCTGTTGTATTTGGCGGCTTTACAGGGTATTCCCCAGTATTTATTTGAAGCTGCGGATATAGACGGAGCGAATGCCTGGCAAAAATTCAAACACATTATTGTTCCGATGATTTCACCTGCGACTTTTTTTATTTTTATTATGAGTATTATTTCCGGTTTTCAGGGTGGATTTCAAAATGCCTATCTGATGACGCGGGGAGGTCCTGCCGGGTCAACAACGACTTTAGAATATTATATATATAGTAATGCTTTTACCTGGCATCATATGGGGTATGCCTCGGCTATTTCCTGGTTTTTATTTGTAATTATTTTTGGTGTTACTATGTTAAATTGGAAATACGGTGGAAAAAAAGTACATTATTGAAAGTTGATTAGACTTCTGCAAAAACAGCCTTTTTACCTTTATTGTCATTC
>JAGLHV010000053.1 GCA_023143305.1 bacterium
GAAAGTGATTCTACATAGCGGCGCTGTCCTTCAGCGTATATGGTATCAAAAGCCAGAGAAGATTTTCCTGATCCGGAAGGCCCGGTAATTACTACTAATTTATTACGGGGAATTTCCAAAGTAATATTTTTTAAGTTATGCACTTTTGCTTTTTTAATAATTATTTTATCCTGAAGCATTTTTTTTGTGTTTTCTCCTTATCTTAATTGACAACTCTCATATTGTACAAATTATAACATAAAGCTTTTATAAATGGAATAGATTAAAATATCATAATTTTGAAGTCTGTTAATTTCCCCTTTACAAAGTTTAATAGAATATGGTATATTTCTTTTCTAAATAGAAGGGAAGATATAGTAAAATAATAAAGCAGGAGGAGGAATAAATAACGATGGATAAGGTTCGGCTTAATTTTGCTAATTGTATGCAGGAAAAAGTAGGTAAACAGGGAATAAAGAAGGAAGAGTTGGAGGAATTTAGTCCTTTAATCCGGGAAGCACATCAAAACATCCAAAAGAAAAAACAAAACGATGTATTAGGTTTTATGCAATTACCTTATCAAAAATCAGAGGCAGAACAGATAAAGTCTTTTGCCCACAAAAACAAAATAAAATTCGATAATTTAGTTGTTATAGGGATAGGAGGGTCGGCTTTAGGTAATATTGCTTTGCAGACAGCTTTAAATCACCCTTTTTATAATTTACTATCTACTCAGGGAAGAAAAGGAAGTCCCCGTATTTTTGTTTTAGACAATGTGGATCCGATATTTACCAGTGGACTATTAGATGTATTGGATTTGGAGAAAACATTATTTAATATTGTTAGTAAGTCAGGAAATACAGCAGAAGGATTAGCCAATTTTTTTATATTGAAACAAGCGCTTCAGGATAAAATAGGGGATAAATGTGGTCAACATATACTAGTTACTACGGATAAGGAAAAAGGATTTTTGCGGGAAAAAGAGGTAAAAGAGGCTTTTTCTTCTTTTATTATACCTCGGAATGTAGGGGGAAGATTTTCTGTCTTATCTCCGGTGGGGTTAGTTTCAGCTGCTTTTTCAGGAATTGATATAGAGCTATTATTGAGTGGGGCGGAATTGATGGATAATGTTTGTAATGAACCGGAAATTTGGAAAAATCCGGCTTATATGTATGCAGCAATTCAGTTTTTAATGTATAAAAAGGGTAAAAAAATAAATGTAATGATGCCCTATGCACATAATTTAAAGGATATTGCTGATTGGTTCAGACAATTGTGGGCGGAAAGTCTGGGAAAAAAATTTAATAATAATGGTGAAATTGTAAATGTTGGACCTACCCCGGTGAAAGCATTGGGGGTAACTGACCAGCATTCTCAGATGCAGTTGTATATGGAAGGCCCTTTTGATAAAATAATTACTTTTTTGTCGGTTAGCAAATTTGGTTTACAAATGGAAATTCCGGGATTTTACAATCATTATTTAAAAGGGCATACACTTCAAGAACTGCTCAAAAGTGAAGAAAAAGCTACTTCTTTAGCTTTAACCCAAAACAACAGGCCCAATGTGTCTTTGGTATTACCCCAAATAAATGAACATACTATAGGACAGTTAATTTATCTTTTGGAAATGGCTACAGTTTGCATGGGAGAACTTTTTGGTATAGATGCTTTAAATCAACCGGGGGTAGAATTAGGAAAAGAGCTGACTTATGCTTTAATGGGAAGAGCGGGATATGAGGAGAAAAAGAAAGAATTAGAGCAGAAGGAAATTGCTGCGGATAATGATTTATATATTATTTAAGAATGATTGCGTTTTTTCAAATTAAAAGACTTCTGCAAAATACAATATTTCGTCATTCCGCACTCGATGCGGAATCTATAATGTTTTTAAATATCAATAGATTCCTTTTTTCGCAGGAATGACCCTCCTTACAGACTGGAGGTGGAGGATAGGCAAAAAAGATAAAAAGCTATTTTGCAGAACTTTTCAAATTAAATGAGAGGTTAATAAAATTAAAATTTTAGTTATCCAATTAAGGCGGATGGGGGATATTTTGCTTACTACACCCGTGATAAGCGTTTTACATAAGGCTTTTCCTCAAGCACAAATTGATTTTTTAATAGAAAAACCTTTTTTTGATATTCTTTCAGGAAATCCTTATTTGAATAATATTATAATTTCAAAAAAAGGGTTTTTAAACCAGCTAAATTTAATCAAGAAAATAAGAAAAGAAAAATACGATTTTCTTTTTGATTTTTTAGGTAATCCCCGTACTGCCTTGATAAGTTTTTTTAGTAAAGCCCGTAAAAAAATAGGATTTGATTTTCGTGGAAGAAAATTTGCTTATAATATAAGGGTTAAGAGAGACGATAAACCTAAATACATAGTAGATTTTAAATTAGATGCTTTAAGGGCAGTGGGAATTGATATAGGGGATGAGAGAGAGCCTTTATCAATGTTTGTACCTTCCGGGGCTCAAACTTTTGCGGAAAATTTTTTTGCCGATAATAATTTAGATAAAAAAAAACCGGTGATAGGAATAAGTCCTACTTCCAGAAAACAAACCCGAATTTGGCCGGGGGAGTATTTTGCTCTACTTGCTGACAAATTAATACAAAAATATAATGCCCAAATAATATTTCTCTGGGGACCGGGAGAAATAGAAAAAATACAAAAAATTATTTCTTTGATGAAAAATAAAGCGGTGATTATTCCCCGTGTAGATATAAAACAGTTAGCTGCTTTAATTAAAAAATGTAATTTGTTAATCAGTAATGATAATGGACCGAAGCACATTGCCGTAGCAATGGAAGTTCCCTCTATCACTATTTATGGTCCGACTCAAAGTGAATGCTGGAATCCTCCTGAGCAGGAACATCGGGTGCTAAGGGCAGATGTAGCTTGTATTGGATGTAATCAAAATGAGTGTTTTTCTATGCAGTGTATGGATAAGGTTACTCCCGAAAAAGTTGAAGAAGTATTTTTAAGAATGAGAGAGTTTATTTTATAGTTAAAAAAAATAATGAAAGAGAAAATAGAAAGATATTTTTTTAATTTATTTTACCAAAAAGAAAAAAGTATATTTAATTTTTTTCTTTTTATACCTTTATGGTGGTTGTCTTTATTGTACGGAGCGGTAATAAAAATAAGGTTTTTTTTGTATAAGGCGGGTGTTTTTAAGAAAAAAAAGATAAAATGTCTGGTAATTTCTGTGGGTAATATTGTTGTTGGTGGCTCGGGTAAAACACCGGTAGTGATAATGTTGGTGCGCATGTTTAATGAACAGGGAAAAAAGGTAGCAGTATTAAGTAGAGGATATAAGAGTGGTTTTTATCAGGCAGGTGGTAAGTTAAAGGGAGAAAAGAAAAAATTTTTGGTAATTAGTGATGGTGAAAATGTTATTCGGGATTCTTTTCTGGCGGGTGATGAGCCATATCTTTTAGCCCGGGCATGTAAGGGAATTCCGGTTATTATCGGTAAAGACAGATATATTTCCGGGAAATATGCTCTGGAAAAATATGCTACTCAGGTGCTTGTTCTGGATGATGGGTTTCAGCATTTGCGCCTACATCGGGATTTAGATATTATAACAATAGATGCTTTATTTCCTTTTAGTAACGGATATCTTCTTCCACGGGGCTTTTTAAGGGAGTATCCTTCATCATTAAAACGCGGGGATGTATTTTTTATTACCCATACTGACCAGGTAAAAGAAGAAATATTAGAAAATACTATTAGTAAATTAAAGGAAATTAATCCACAGGCCGCAATAGTCAAAACAGTGCATCAACCTGTAGCACTAGTGTCTATGGGTTTCAAAAAGAAAGCAGAAGAAATAGATTTTCTTAAAGGTAAAGATGTAGTAGCCATTTGTAGTATCGGTAACCCCTTATCATTTCGAAAAACACTGGAATCTTTAGGGGCAAAAATTGTTGATTTTATGATTTTTCCGGACCATTATGTTTATGAAAAAGTCCGGATAGAGAAAATATTAAAGAGCATAAAAAATGAAATTATTGTAACTACCCAAAAAGATAAGGTGAAGATAGAACATCTTAAACTGGATGATAGATTAAAAGCAGGTATTTTTACTTTAAAGGTTAAACTGGAAATTGTTGGTCAGATAGAAAATTTTGGGAAAAAAATAGAGGAAAAAATGCAGAATTTTTTTTAGATGAGGATAAATGATGGATAATTTGAGTAAAAAAAAGGGCGGGATTTCTGCTCTGATTATTACTAAAAATGAAGAAAAAAATATAGAGAAATGTTTAATGAGCTTGAGTTGGGTTAATGAAATTGTAATTCTTGATTCACAGAGTGAGGATAAGACCGCAGAGATTGCCAAACGCTATACGGATAAAGTTTTTTCTGTTCAATGGGAAGGTTTTGCTAAAACCAAAAATAAAGGAATCAAAAAAACAAGCGGGGAATGGATTTTATGGATTGATGCCGATGAAGAGGTTACGCCCGTTTTAGCGGAAGAAATACAGAATGCTTTAAGCCGGGCGGATGTTAATGGTTTTTATATTTCCAGATATTCGCAGTTTTTAGGTAAGTGGATAAAACACTGTGGATGGTATCCTGATTATGTATTGAGGTTGTTTAGGAAAACTGAGGGTAAATTTGATGAAAGCAAACAGGTGCATGAGGGTATAATTTTAAACGGAAAATCGGCATATTTGAGTAATGTTTTGCTTCATCGTCCTTATTCCGGTTTGAAAGATTATTTTAATAAAGTCAATCGGTATACCAGTTTGTCAGCTAATGAAATGTGGGATAAAAATAAAAGGGCTAAATGGTATCATTTTTTTATTTATCCGTTTATTGTTTTTTTTAAAAAATATATTTTGAAATTAGGAATATTGGACGGACGGGAAGGATTTATTTTATGTGTTTTAAATGTGTTTTATGTTTTTAGTAAATATACTAAATTATGGTGGAAAGAAAATGAAACGGCTAAAGATTGAAAACTGGTTAGATAAAATAATGTATATAGGTTTAATTGTTCTGGCCGGGGTGTTACCCCTGCCGGTATCTTGTATCAGCATGGTAATAGCTGTTTTACTCTTAGCCTGGGTCTCGAAAATGATTTTGAGTGGGGAAGGAAATTTTAAAATTTCCTCATTAGAAATCCCGATATTTATTTTTTTAGGAGTAACTTTTTTATCAGTTATTTTTTCTATTGATTCGGTAAGAAGTTTTAAAGGATTAAAAAAAGAATTTTTAGTTTTAACTTTTTTTTTTGATAATTGCCAGTGTAAAAGATATAAAGCAGCTTAAGGAAATGATTAAGTGGTTTATTGTGGGTACGGTTGCTATTTCAATATTTGGCCTTGTTCAATACCTGCTGGGAATTAATCGGGTTGCAGGAGAAATAGAA
This sequence comes from bacterium, assembly GCA_023143305.1. Taxonomy (GTDB): domain Bacteria; phylum CBDUZB01; class JAGLHV01; order JAGLHV01; family JAGLHV01; genus JAGLHV01. The sequence goes on from JAGLHV010000053.1 coordinate 5,361, forward strand.
GTCCCTTTTAAAATATTGTCATATTTACCCAAAAAAGTGCTTTATTTTTTAAGTTTATATGACCAGAGGATAACCGGTAGCCGGGATCATCCGATTAGTTTTGCCGAGGGATTGATGATGGGCGGGATTTTAATGAGCAGTCTTTTTTTATTTGCTAATTTTAATAAGAAAAGAAAAATATATTTAGGATTAGGTTTATTAATTGTAGGATTAAATTTGATTTTTACTTATTCCCGTGGTGCGTGGTTGGGCATGGTCGCCGGATTGTTTTTTATTGAAATAATGGGGGTTAGAAGTTTTTTCCCGCCTTCTTCTGTAATACGAAAGAGTTTATTGCCCTTGACTTTGATTGTTTTAATCTTGATTGTTTTTTTGTCCAGCGCCATAACTTTGTTTATAGGTGGAGCTAAATATTCAACCCTTGGGAGAGTAAAAAATTTTTTTGATTCGGAACGGATTTATATGTGGGAGAGTGGATGGGAAATATTTAAAGATTATCCTGTGTTGGGAGTTGGCCTAAAAAATGTTTCTTTGGTTTATCCTGAGTATAAAAAACCTGCAGCCATTTGTAAAGAGCAGGGACATTTGCATAATAATTTTATTCAGATTGGGGTAGAGCGGGGAATACTGGGCTTAATAGCCTTTATAATTTTGTTAGGTGCATGTTTAAAGAAAGGTTTGGGTATATATTTGAAAATGCCCAATATTAAAAAGTATGAAAAGGCAGTAGTTCTGGGTTGTTTGGGAGGAGTGATAAGCTTTATTGTTTCTGGTTTAACTGAGTATAACTATGGTGATTGGGAAATATTAGCTTTGTTTTGGTTTATGATGGGAATAATGGTGGTACTGGGCAAGCAGGAACAATTGTCAGATAGAGTAAGCAGTAAGCAAAAGAATAATAAAAAATTTGCGGTATTTCTGGATAGGGATGGAACTATTAACCGGGAAGGGGGTTATATTAATCATCAGGACAGGTTTACTCTTTTACCCCATACGGCAAAAGCAATTAAACTGTTGAATAAAGAAGGAATTATTACTATTGTCTCTACTAATCAGGCAGGCGTGGCCAGAGGTTATTTTAAAGAAGAAATGGTAAAAGTCGTTCATCAAAAAATGCAGAAGTTATTAGCTCAGGAAGGAGCTTATCTTGATGCTGTTTATTATTGTCCCCACCATCCTGATGTGGGAAAGGGATCTTACCGTCAGGATTGTAATTGCCGTAAACCCGGGACTGGAATGTTAGAAAAGGGGAGAAAAGAGTTTAATATAGATTTACGGCAATCATTTATTGTGGGTGACAAAATTAGCGATGTTAAATGGGGGCATAAAGTAGGGGCAAAAAGTGTTATGGTTTTAACCGGTTATGGAAAAGGAGAATATCAATTCCAAAGGCAAGATTGGGATGAACAGCCGGATTATATAGCAGATGATTTATATGAGGCAGTAAAATGGATACTAAAGCAAATAAACAAAAGAGAAAATCAATGAAAAAGAGTGAGCAGGAAAGATTAAAAAAAATATTAAATAATTTTTCTAAAAAAAAGATTTTAGTTTTAGGGGATTTAATCGGAGATGAATATATTTATGGAAAAACTACCCGTATTTCCCGTGAAGCACCTGTTTTAATCTTAAAGTTTGAATCGAGAAAAATTATTCCGGGAGGCGGTGCAAATTCAGTTAATAATATTTGCTCTTTAGGTGGTAAAGTTTTTCCTGTAGGAGTAATAGGCAAGGATGAAATAGGAAGTAATTTGTTACAAATAATGAAAGATAAAAATATAAATACAGCAGGAATTTTTGTAGATAAAATGCATCCTACTATTACTAAGACGCGGATAATGGCAGGGGGATATCATACAGCAAAGCAACAAGTTATTCGAATAGATAAAGAAATAAAAAATGAACTTGGTCCCGGGATAGAAAATAAAATTTTAAACTTTTTAAAAAGGAAGCTTCCGCGAATAGATGCTATTTTAATTTCAGACTACGGGGGCGTAATTAGTCCCCGGATAAGAAAATGGTTGATTCCTTATGCTAAAAAGTTAAAGAAACCGGTGGTGGTGGATTCTCGTTTTCGATTGTTAGATTTCAAAGGGGTATCTTTCATTACTCCAAATGAAACAGAGGCCGGCCCATCTTTAGG
>JAGLHV010000054.1 GCA_023143305.1 bacterium
CTTAGCCAAACCTTCATCATCTGCCAACAACAAACACTTAGAAAAAATTAAAAACAATATTAAAAAAAACAAACTACATAGAATTTTTTTTAAACAACAATCGTTTTTATGCTTCATTAAAATCAACCTCTTACTTTCACTTTAAAACCAATATACTTGAAAAAGATTACCGCTTAATTACCGCAATTTTTTTGATTACTGTTCTTTCTTTTCCTCCCCAGGTAGCAACAACCCGGTAAAGATACACCCCGTTAGCCACATCATTTATATCCCAATCCACTCCAAAATGACCGCTTCCGTTAGTAGTAGTTTTATAAGTTTTTACCCGTTTTCCGGCAGCAGTAAATATTTCCACTTCAACCTCTGCTGATTCTTCGGTATAAAATACAATGCGTACCGGATTTTGCCTAACCGGGTTAGGATAACAAAAAGCTTCTAATTTTTCCGTATCCTCAAAAGGCCGAAATAAAACGACATTAATATTTTCAGTATCAGTCCCCGGACCTACATTTACCGGCATTGTCCTATTAGCATAACCTGAAGCAGTGGCCACAATCTGGTAAGTTCCCGGGGTTAAATTTTCAATTAAAAAGGTTCCATCGGAAAAAGGTGTAGTAGTAGCTGCTAATATACCGTTATAAAAGATATTAATTGTCGCTGATACTAAGGGTTGGGCATCACTATTGGTAACCCGTCCGTGAATTGAATTAGGTAAAGCGGGAATATATATTGACTTGTTGACAGTCATAGAATCCCCTTCGGCATAACAGGTAACTGAAAAATTTACATATCCGGTCATTGAACCTAAAGGTTTTACCCGCCATTCTCTTTGTACAATTTCCTCCGCAGGTACATCTCCCAGAGATTTTTCTGCAATCTCTCCGGTATCAAAAATCAATCCGGGAGCTAAATTAAACTTCACCGTTGCCCCACTAACTGTATGACCCGAAGAATTTTTCAGATAACACACGGTAGTAAAAGGGTCCGGCACATATTCATTACTTCCATCTATCTGGAGAAATTCCGGAGCCGATAAACCAATATTAAAAGGATTCCATTGTACATAAGTCATCCCTCCTAAACCATAACCTGTACCGTAAGTTCTGGATTGTCCGGGACTAAAAGTATCCGGATTCCAGGAAATAACTACCGCACTGTCATAAAATTCAACGGGAGGAGACTCAATTGTGTAATTCCAGGGGGCAGAGGGACTATCCCCGCTATAAGCTTTTGGCCAGGAACCAAGAACAAGACGGTCAGGGTCAGAAAAACCTACCCCGGTTATAGAAAACATAGAAAGCACGGAAGGGTCATCAAAATTATCAAATACCTGAAAATACTGAGGAATGGTATCTGCCGGGCTCACCCACTCTTTTTCCACCGTAACTTCCCCAAATCCTAAAACACGAAAAGGAGCACCGTCATTATCGCCTAACATTGTATCTAACATTAAAGAAAGCCCTATATCCGGTGAACTACTTCCTTCATTTCTTATTTCATAGGCAATCTGTAAATTATCTTCTCTCCCTGTAGAAAAACTTCTTACGATAGTAAGAGTTTGGGTAACTACTATTTGCGGGCCAATCTCCCAGGAAGCAACTAAACTTCCTCCTTGTTGACAGGGAGGAATAATCCATGTCCCCCCGGAACCAAAGATATAATCAACTCCATCTATCCTGATGGAAGTAAATGAACTCCAGGGATTAGGATGTCCAAACAATAATATTTTATCATCGTCGTTAGAATTATTTGGGTCTCCTCCAATATTGCCCAGGGTAAATCTTCCATTTTCAGCAATTACCGCCTGAATATAATCATTGGAGATATTAGGATAAGAAGTTTCAGCAGGAAGAGGTGGAGCAAGTGCAGATTTTAGGACTACCGGCCCGGCCCATACACTCATAGAAAATAAAAGAAAAATTGCCATTAACCCATTAATAAACAAAAAACATTTTTTCATTTAACCTATTCCTTATTTCACCGGATTTTATATAAACTCCTAAAAAAATTATCTCTTTAAAAACTTTTAACACATTATAATAAATATAACATTATCTTTTTTTAGTGTCAAGACTATATTTTAGATTATAAAATACTACAGTAATTTACATTCCTTCATTATGCTTTTCAACTTTTCCAGATTTTCATCACGCATCGGGGACAAAGGAAGCCGCACAAAAGCAGAACATTTTCCCATTAAATCCATCACTGCTTTTACCGGGGCAGGATTGGTTTCGTAAAACATTGCTTCCATTAAAAGAAACATTTTATAATGTAATTCTTTAGCTTTAACCATATTACCCGATAAAAAGGACCCTACCATCTCTGCCATATCTTTTGGCATAATATTAGCCACGACCGAAATAACCCCTTTTCCTCCTAAAGCCAACATAGGGAAAGTAAGAGAATCATCCCCGGACAAAACAATAAAATCTTCCCCACAACCCTTTATAATCTTAGTTACCTGCCCGAGTAACCCACTAGCTTCTTTTACTCCAACAATATTTTTGCAGTCTTTAGCTAATTTAACTACTGTAGCCGGCAGTAAATTTACCGCCGTTCTTCCCGGAACATTATAAAGGATAATAGGAATATCCACTTCATCCGCGATTTTCTTAAAATGTAAATATAATCCATCCTGAGTCGGCTTATTATAATAAGGAGTGATGATTAAAGCCCCGTCGGCTCCTATTTCCTTAGCAAACCGGGTCATTCTTAATGCTTCTATAGTATTATTAGAACCTGTTCCGGCAATAACCTTCACCCGTCCTCCAGCTGCTTTTACCACCGTTTCAACAACATCATCATGTTCCTGATGAGAAAGGGTTGCTGATTCACCGGTAGTGCCACAAGGTACTATGCCGTTAGTTCCCTGTGTAATATGCCACTCCACTAATTCTTCTAATTTTTCTTTATCCACCTGACCATTTTTAAATGGTGTTACTAACGCTACATATGACCCTGAAAACATTTTTATACCTCCGTTTTTTATTATTAGTTTTGCCAATTTTTTATATACCATAAGATAAAATTACGCCGTAAGATTTTAGCTTTATTAAACAACCTTATTTAAAATTAAAAACTCAAACTTCAAAAGAAAGCCTGATAAATCAGGCAACTACAAATAAAAATTTAAATTCAAGACAAAAAAATAATCGCCTTTTTCTTTAATTTTGTGCCTGTTTTTTATCTTTTAACTTATAACTTTCTGTTATTTGTTATCTATGGACTATTTTTTTTGTGTGCCCATAGGGTAAAATTACGCGTTTATAGAAAAACATATTTTGGCTTTATTACACACCCCGTCCTACTAAAAATTATTAAATTATAAATATCCCTTCATAACTTACTGCAACCGGCCCTTCCAGATATACCTCTTTTATCTCCTCTTTTTCTATTCTAAAATAAATTGTATAAATTTCTCCACTTTGGGTAATAACCTTTAGCGGGGATTTAAGTCCCTTCTTTAAACCGGCAATAATAGCCGAAGCCACACTTCCTGTTCCACAGGATAAGGTTTCCGCCTCTACTCCCCTCTCATAAGTACGCAAATAAATATTTGACTTATCTTTAAGCGAAACAAAATCAACATTTGTTCCTTCCGGGGCAAACATTTTATGCCAGCGAATTTGTCTTCCTATATTTTCCACCTCCAAATTTTCTATCCGGGGCGTAAAAATTATTGTATGGGGAACACCTGTATTGATAAATGAGCATTTTAATGTTTTATTACCAATCTTAATTTTTAAATTTTTTTCTAAGCCGAAAGGTTTACTCATTTTTATTTTTATTTTCTTATCATTAATTATCTGTGCGTATATTTTCCCTGCTTTTGTTTCAAAACACATATTTTTTTTTGCTATTTTTTCCTTATAACTAAAAAGGGCAACACATCTCGCCCCATTACCACACATTTCCGCTTCACTCCCATCCGGATTAAAAATACGCATTTTAAAATCTGCACTTCGGGACTTTTCCACCAGAACTACCCCGTCAGCTCCTACAGAAATTTTTCTTAAACAAATTTGTTTTGAGAGAAAAGATTTTTTTTTGGGTAAAACATCCTTTCTATTATCGATTATAATAAAATCATTTCCACCCCCACTCATCTTTAAAAATTTAATCTTTTTTTTAAGCATATTTTTTTCTCTTTAAATTTTATATCTCTAAAATATCCGGCATTTTTTCATTTTTAACTAAATCTTCGTAAGTCTCTCTCTTTCGAATAACAAAATAATCTTCCCCACTTACCAGTATTTCAGCCGGTCGACAGCGAAAATTATAATTGGAAGCCATAGAAAAACCATAAGCCCCTGCCCCAAAGATACTTAATAATTCCCCTTCTTTTACTTTAGGAAATTCCCTATCCCGGGCAAAAAAATCAGCTGACTCACATATTGGACCAACTATATCAACAACCTCTTTTTCCTTTTCTTCTTTTTGCCTTACCGGTTTAATCTCATGATGTGCCTGATAAAAAGCAGGCCTAAGAAAATCATTCATCCCGGCATCAACTATAACAAAAGTTTTTTCTGCTGTCTCTTTACGATAAAGAACCCGGCTTACTAATATTCCCGCATTTCCCATCAAAACCCTTCCCGGCTCACAAATCACCTTAACCTTTAATTTTAAAAGTTTAGAAGTAATTACTTGAGCATAATTTTCCAAACTGGGAGGTTCCTCATCAAGATAAACAATTCCTAATCCCCCTCCTACATTTATGTATTCAATTTCTATGCCTATTTTTTTTAGTTCACCCATTAAAAAAATTATTTTATCTAACCCCTCTACAAAAGGATCCAAACTTGTTATTTGAGAACCAATATGCATATGAATTCCTGCTATTTTTATATTCTCCAGGTCTCGTGCTAATTTATATCCATCAAGAGCCTGATCAAACCCAAATCCAAATTTACTTTTTTTAAGACCGGTAGCTAAATAAGAATGCGTTTGAGGATTTAAATCGGGATTAACTCTCAAAACCACTTTTGCGTTTTTCCCCAAAGAATGGGCTACTTTATTAAGTAAGCGTAATTCTGCCTGGGAATCAACATCAAACATTAAAATATTTGATTTTAAAGCAAAACATATTTCCTTTTCCGTCTTTCCGTTTCCGCTAAAAACTATTTTATCCGGGGATACTCCTGATTTCAAAGCCTGTGCTAATTCTCCCCCGGAAACAACCTCTGCTCCCCCTCCTGCCTTAGCAAAAATCTTACAAATAGCCATATTAGAATTAGCCTTATAGGCATAACAAATAAGAGGATCTATCTCTTTTAACGCTCTTTTAAAAGAATTATAATGATTAAAAATGGTTTGGTAGCTATAAAGATAAAAAGGCGTACCTATTTCAAGAGCAATTTTTTCTACCCTCACATCCTCACAATGTAATTTTCCATCGATATATTTAAAGCTATGCATAACAATAGTCCCCTCTCCTTTAATATAATCTTAACTTCCTTCCACCTTGCAGAACATTTTTCTTATACTTTTATCTCTATCTCGGTTGTCTCATAAATAATATGGAGTGTACTTTTTTTACCCTATTTCAAAACGCCACACTCGTAACTTATAACTTATTTTTTTCCTGCTTCATTTAGTTTATTTAACATTTTTCTGGAATACATTTTAAGCATCTTCCCTTTAGCATTGGTGTAAACAAACAGGCAGTCTCGTTTAGATAAATCATCCTTCCCTTCTTTATAATAAACTAATCCCCGTAAAAAATGAGCTACGATATTACCTGAATCGATATCAATTACCTTAGTAAATTTTCTTATCGATTTATTGATTAAACCCTGTTTAAAAAAAATATAACCCAAATTCAAATGTGCTTCATAGGAAAGATAATTCTTGTCTAATATTTTCTGAAAAACAACTATTGCTTTATTTAATTTATTCTGAGAAAGATATAACAAACCTAATTTATTAAAGAATTCTTCCCGGGGATAAAGAGCCACAACATCTTCAAGATAAGAAATAGCTATATCCAATTTTCCTAACTTTTCATAAATATTAACCATTTCTAAACATATCTCAATGTTACTTTTATTAATACTTTGTGCTTTTTTGTAATATTTTAAAGCAACAGTATAAAGTTTTTTCCTTTGATATATTTTACTTAAATTAAACCAAACCTGAAAAATTTCCGGTTTAATTTTAATAACTTTCTCATAGGAAGAAATAGCCAAATCATCTAATCCCACTATTTGATATATTCTCCCGATATTAAAATATCCCTCCCAACTTTTTTTCTTTAATAATATAACCCTTTTATAAGCAATAATGGCTTTTTCATATTTTTTTTGGGCTTCATAAATATGCCCCATACGAGACCAAATCAATCGTTGCTGTTCATTGGACGATTTAAAATCCAATGCTTTACTATAATAAAGAAGAGCCGTTTTATTCTCTCCTTTACCGGCAAATTCTTGTGCCTTATTAAAATAAAGCAAAGTTTCTTTTTCACTCTTTGCTTCTACAACTTTACCCAACAGACAAAAATAAAACAAAGAAAATATTATTATAATTACCTTATTATACCGCTGCATTTTTTATTTCCTAATTTAAATTTAAACTAATCCAAATTAACCCAGCCAATTAATCTTCTTTATTTTTTCCTCAATAACATTCTTTCAAAACCTTTATTCATAATTAATTCTTTAATTTTATATAGATTTCTACGCGTTGCTATTACCCCCGCTTCTATACATTCTTCTCCTCTGTTTAAATCAATAATACTTACATCTCCTACCTGTGGTTGAATTACTATATCAGCATTTTTTAACTGGTTAGACACCAATTGATTCCCTTGAATAGAAATTACCTGTGCCAAAATAAGTAAAATATTAGAAAGGTCGTAATCAGTAAAATCACCGCTGACTACTACAGCAATAATAATATCGGCACTTAACATTTTAGCTATATCTACCGGAACATTATCTACAATTCCCCCATCAACTAAGAGTCTGTGTCTATATTCCACCGGTTTGAAAAGCCCTGGCACAGAAGCACTCGCCCGAACAGCAGGAGCAACAAGCCCATCCCGAAAAATAATCCGTTCTCCGGTTTGAATATCACTGGCCACACAGGCAAAAGTAATTTTTAACTCATCAAACCTTTTATTCTTAATACGCAAAGCAATATATTCTTCTGTTTTCCGGGAATCAAATATATTTTTTAAGGAAAGTAATCTTACCGGATTAAAAGATGAAATAGAAATCAACTTATTCCAACCAATATCTTCACTCATATTCTCTATATCTTCAATTCTCTCATCGGTAGCATACAATGCTCCTATTAATGCTCCCACACTGGTCCCAACAATTATATCTATGGGAACATTCTCTTCTTTAAGCACTTTCAAGACCCCGATATGAGCCAGACCTCTGGCCCCGCCCCCGCCTAAAACAAGCGCTACCCTGGGACGTAAATTATCTTCCAGATTACAAACTTCATTCCAGATATATCGCTTTAATAAAGCATCTTCCTTTTCAATATCT
>JAGLHV010000055.1 GCA_023143305.1 bacterium
ATGGGAGGGGCCTATAGCGGATTAGCCAATGAAGCCAGTGCCGGATATTGGAATCCGGCAGGATTAGCATTGATGGATGAGTTTGAAATCAGCAGTATGTACGCTTCTTTTTTCGAAGGGACAAGTTTAAATTTCATAGCTTCGGCGCATCCTTTAGGCCCGAAGATAGGAACTTTTGCCATAACCGATGTATTACTTTATTCGGGAGGATTTGAAGAAAGAGATTACTTAAACAATTTAATTAGTGATGATGAATCTATAGTGCATAACACCATAATTTGTTCCTATGCCAGGAAGATGGGCAGGGTATGTGCCGGAATAAATTTAAAATTAGTACAGGAAAAAGATATGGGTTATGCCGGCAGCGGATATGGATTTGATTTAGGGGGGATGTATCAATTTTCTTCGGTATTGAGGGTGGGAATGATGCTGGCGAATATAGTACAGCCGCGGATAATTTTAAGGGAAGAAGAAAATATATATAAAATGAATTTCAAAGGCGGTGTATCGATGGAGCCGTTTAAAGATAAAATAACAATGACAATAGATGCCAACAGATTGGAAGGGGAGGACGTCTATTATTGTGGGGGGATGGAAATATCCCCGTGGGGGAAGTTAGTAAATTTCAGGGTAGGATTAAATCATTTAAGTGAGATTACTTATGGTTTAGGGGTAAGCAGGGGCCCGGTAGGGATAGATTACGGATATAGCGGGCATGAGAGTTTAGGTGATTTACACCGTGTAAGTTTTAGTTTGAAATGGTTTAATTTATACAGAGGTAAAGCAGTACCGAAGTTAAAGAAAAAAGGACAGGGTAAGGGAGAATATGTCCTGGAAGGTTTGCATAATGAATTGCAGTTTGAAATAGGAGAATTACGGTTTGAAGCAAGGATGTGGAATTTAGAAATAACCGATGAACTGGATGGTGAGGTTAGAAATATAAAAGGAGAACATCGACCGCCGAAGATGGTAATCTGGGATATGAAAGATGATGCGGGCCGGCCGGTAAAAGAAGGGTTATACCATTATAAATTCAGGGTATTATATAAAGACGATAAAGAGTGGGTAGAAAAAGGTAAAGTAAATGTACGCTTTAGTGTGCCGGTACGAGGGGAAGTAGAGATGGAGATGAGAGGTAGAGAAGGAGAGGTAGAAACAGAAATAGAAAAAGAAATAGAAACAGAAGATAAAACAGAAGAGGAAGGAAAATAGAATGTCTGGAAAACTTAGAAAATTATTGATAACAACTATTTTAGTGATAAGTGTTTTGGGTATTTCATCTGCATGGGCGGATTATCACCATTTAAAAATAGAATACTGGGATGTAACAACAACTTCCTGGCTGGAAAGCCCTACTGATCCTCCTACTGTAGACTTTACTCAGAGTATAGCGTTTGATATTAAAATTACTGCTCGACATGAAGACGATTCTATTGTGGCTGCCGGCCAGGGTTCTAATACTACCGTGGTTATTGAATGTAGTGACAATAATACCTCGCCTTCTTTTAGTCCACCCCGGGAAGAAAGCCTTATTAATGGAGAGAAGATTATTACGGTGACTTTAAATACGATAGAATCTGCTCAATCATCTACTACCCATTATTTTGACGCGCGAGATAAAAATATGGGTGGCATCGGACACGGTAGACTTTATGTAAAGATGTATCGTTTTGTCGATCATTTTGAACTTACCGTACCTGCCGGGAATCAGCAGGCAGGGGTTGCTTTTAATCTTACCGTTACTGCTAAAGATTTAAAAAATGTAACGGCAATAACTTTCTCTGACGATGTTGATTTAAGTGCTCAGGTAGGAGAGATAAGTCCTTTAGTAATTAACAAAGTTGCTTTTGTCAATGGTATTGCTAATGTAATGGTGACTTTATACGGTGCTGATTCCATTACCGGCTATAATGTAATTTATGCCACTAATACAGTTACTTATCCCGGTCAATTACAGGCTCCGTACGGGCAAAGTGATGAGATTGCGGTTGACCCGAATGTTTTTAATAAGATTTTACTTCTTTTTCCGGGTGAAACAATATATCCCGGAACAATTGCAGGGACAGGGAAACAGGGAATTCCTACTGCGCAAACTGCAGGAAATCCGTTTTTAAATGTTAAGGTATGTGCCGTAGATCAATATTGGAATCCGGTAAATAGCGGTTTTCCTAATATTTCTTTTACTTCTTCTGATGTGCAGGCGGTTTTACCCGCAGTGATGTTAATGACTGATAACCCGGAAGTTTTTAATAGTATCACCCTTAAAACCAGGGGTAATCAATGGGTACGGGTTCAGGAACTTACTAATCTTACGGTTAGCCAATCAAATATTACTATTAATGCGGCGGAGATAGACCATTATATTTTTAATCCTATCGGTTCTCCCCAGGTAACTACCACAGCTTTTAATATAACTATTACTGCTTATGATGCTTATGATAATCAACTTACCGGTTATAATCAAAACGGAGTCACTTTATCTGCCAGTACCGGTCCGGGAACAATTACAGTTACCGGCGTTAATTTTGCGGCCGGGATAGCCAATGCCAATGTCAATGTAACCAAATCAGATGTTGGAGTTAACCTTACTGTGGATGATGAAGCCGGCCATTCTTCCGATAGTAATGCCTTTAATATTAATTATGGAGTTTTTTCCCGGTTATTAGTTCTTTTGCGTGATGAATGGGGAGATGGAGAATATCAAACCCCGGGTATTGGTACAGGTAGAAGTGGTAATGTTCCGGATACTTTTGTGGCGGGAGTAAGTACTGTAACCGTGAAGATTATTGCTACCGACACTTATTGGAATACCATTGATGACGGTTCGGCAGCAGGGACACCGATTAATATTACCTGCCCTACCGGGTATATAAATTCTATAGACAACGGAGCTGTTCTTCCGGGAGGTGGAAAAGCGGATTATAGAGTAATATTTTTTACTACCTCTGATGATTTTTATCCTTACGCTCATGAATTGCAGAATTTGACAGTTACCGGAGGTGGAAGAACCGGAACCGGCAGCGATGTCGCTATTCATGCCGGGGACTATGAAAAATTGGTTCTGGTGGCGCCGAATGAAAACTTAGATCCCGGTAGTGACCCTTTATTAAACGGCAAACAGGGTATTATTTCCGACCAGGAATCGCATTTACAATTTCCGGTGACTATAGTAGGTACTGATAAATACTGGAATCCCATAGAAACAACACCCTATCCTACGGTGTTATTTACTTCCGGGGATGTATTAGCTGCATTACCTGCCGGCGGCCAACTTTTAGGAAGTGCGGTTCAGAATTTTTCCGTAAAATTGGGAACGCTGGGTAATCAATGGCTAAAAGTCGAGGATATATTTGATGCGGCCAAAAATGATACGGTAACTATTGCGGTTAACCACGGGGCTTTAAATTCCTTTGAGTTTTCTTTTATTGCTAGTCCTCAAACGGTAAATACAGCCTTTTTAGTAACTATAACGGCTAAAGATTTTAACGGTAATATCATAACTAATTGTAATGATACAATTGATTTTTCGGCTAATACCGGTGAAGGTACCTTTAATCCGCTGGCCATTACCTTTGTTGCCGGTGTAGCGGCAAATGTACCGGTTACTATTTTTCGGGCGATGGAGGAAGTAATTCTTTCCTGTAATAATGGTTTGGGCCAGGTAGGAAATAGTAGTCCTTTTGATGTGCTTAATTTACCCTATACTAAGGTATTAATTCTTTTAGATGGGGAAGAACATACTCCCGGAGTTTTCCCGGGAAAGAAAAATTCCGCTACCCCGCCTCAGGCAGGGGATACTGTGGATGTTACCGTATATGCAGTAGATGATAGTTGGAATTTAGTAGATACTGCTACTCCCACGATAGAGATATTTACCAGTGACTATTCAGTGATTCCTTCCAGTAGTCAGGTATTAGTAGATGGAGAAGGAGCTTTCCAGATAATTTATCGGACTGCCGGTATACAAACAACCACTGCTTATGATAAAGCTATACCGCTTAGAAGAGATAGCAGTTCTATTTTTATTAATCCGGCGGCGTATGTTGGTTTGCAAATAATAGCTCCCGGTGAAGCAGCAGATCCGGGTTCTACCACAGGGAAAACAGTTGCTCTACCAATCAATCAAAATGCTAATCAACCCTTTACCGTAAAGGTTATGGGGGTAGATCAATATTGGAATAGGGTAACCGACTTAAACGGAAAACAAATTCGTTTGACAGCCAGCGATGCTTCCCTGGATACTATTGCTCCTTACACAAATCCTACTAATCAGAATTCTCCCTTTGTGGAAGGAGAAATGGATTTTGAAATTCATTTAAACTCTGCGGGAGTAGTTACTTTAAATGCTTCTGATTTTACCGATATGACTAAAATAGTGGGAACAGTGGGTATTAATATATTAGCCGGATACGAATATGAAATTGTAATAACTTCTCCCCTGCCCATTATAGCCGGTCCCCCTTCTATTTTTGCTATGACAGTAAGGCTGTTAGACGGAGGAGGAGTTCCGGTAGCGGGAGCTAACAACGGAATTATTTTAACCCCTTATTTAGCTGATTATACTTCGGTTAGCGGCGATTTGGGAGTTACCACAGCAGCATTAAATAATGGAATAGTTTCTATTTCCGAACAGAGTTATAATTTAGCCGAAACTATTCGTATTAAAGTGACTGATGATTACGGTAGAGAAAAATTTAGTGATCCGATTGTGGTAAAAGCGTTAGGCCTTTATTATGATATTACTGTCCCGGATGAAGTTACGGTTGGTCCTCCGGAACAATTCTCTATGGTTGTTCAATTGAAAGATAGTTCTACCGGGCAGATAGTTACTACTTGTGACCGGCAGGTAAACATTGAAATTCGTTCAGCTGATACCGGGGCAATAGGTACGGGAAGTTTGGGAGTAGCCAATGATTACCTTAGTGCGGGGATGGTAAATGTTACTCAGAGTTATACTAAGGCGGAAAATGTTTATTTTATCATTTCCGACACTCATACTTTAAGCGGAAGCAGTAAAATTTTTCGTGTTAAAGCGGACGGATATAAAAAACTGCAAATAATTGCTCCCGGAGAAATTGCTAATCCCGGTAACAGCAGTGCTACAGGGAAGTTAGCCCTTCCTGATACCCAGCAGGCGGGTTTGTCCTTTACAGTTAGTGTGAGGGCAGTAGACCAATACTGGAATTTAGCAGAAGATTTTAACGGAGACCATATCCGATTATCTTCCGGTGATGGTTCATTAGATGATAATAATCCTTCTAACCAGGGAGATCTTTTTGTAAACGGAAGAGTGTTTTTTGTAGTAAAACTTAATAATTTCGGTAATATAGGGATTACTTGTTATGACCAGGATAATCCCTCTAAACCAGTGCAAACAGTCACTATTCCGGTTTCTTATGCTACTTATCGATTTAGTATTATACCGGTTAATGCTCCTGCCGGACCACCGGATAAATTTACTATAAAAGTTGATTTAATCGATGGTATGACTATGGCTCCTTTGATTGCTAACCATACCTTTACCATGGAAGCAGTTACTGCCGGTTATTTGCCGACAACAGGTATATTAGGAGTCACGGAAGCGGTATTGGATAACGGTAGTGTACAAATAGATGATCAAAGTTATAATCTGGTAGAAGATATTTGTATTAAAATAACAGATGAATTCGGCCGGGTTGCTTATAGTAATGTGATTAGTGTGATTGCTTCTTCTAAAAAATATGAGATTTTTGTGCCGGTGCAGGCAATGGTAGGGCCGCCGGATACTTTTGAGATGGTGATTGAGTTACGTGATACTCAAACAGGTAATTTAATTACAACTCAGGACCATAATTTAAATATAGATGTTTATTCTTCCGTAAACGGACTATTAGCTACCGGAAATTTAGGAACAACTACTGCTTTGTTACAGGAAGGGAGAGTGACTATAGCTCAGAGTTACGATAATATAGAAAATATTTTCTTTAGAATATGGGATCCGGCAAGCCTGGTAGTGGATACTTTTTCCAC
The DNA here is from genome assembly GCA_023143305.1 of bacterium. Classification (GTDB taxonomy): domain Bacteria; phylum CBDUZB01; class JAGLHV01; order JAGLHV01; family JAGLHV01; genus JAGLHV01. The sequence goes on from JAGLHV010000055.1 coordinate 6,010, forward strand.
GGATGTTATGATTACTGCCGGATTAGGGACAGTACTTTCCCTTAATGTATTATCCTTAACCATTGAGCCGCAGGAAACCGTTCCTATTATTGCTACACTGGAAGATCAACACGGAAATAAGATACTAAATGCTCAGGTAGATTTTAGAATTATGAGCGGACAAGCTAGTTTAAACGCTGATTTTGATCTTACCAATAATCTGGGTGAAGCAACGGTTAATGTAACTTGTAATAAAACTGCTAAAGACGGATATATTGTTATTCTGGTATTTACCGATCAGGTTTCCGAAGAAGTTACTATTCAAATACACGGGGTTCCCTTGACAACAATGAGCTTTTTGGGTGTCTCCAGTGAATTAACCCAGACTATCCATTTAAAACCCGATACCCCGATTGTCTTATCAGCTGTTTCCCGGATTGGAATAGATAAAATTTATTATAGGATTGACGGAGGGCTCTGGCAGGAATATACAGGAGAGTTTTTTATTTCCCAGATAGGTATGCATACACTTGAATATTATGCCGTTGACCAAAACGGCCATCAGGAAACAATGCAGGTAAGTAAGACTATTTATATTAGTATGCAATTTATGGAGATTAATAAAGCCATTAATTATCCCAATCCTTTCCGGGCAGGAAAAGAACCTACATTTATTGAGTATAATCTTACTCAATCTTCTAATGTAAAAATTAGTATCTATGACCTGTTAGGGCAGATTGTTTGGGAGAAGAAATTTTATGCCGGAGAAAACGGAGGACAGTCAGGTGAAACTAACCGGGTAGAATGGTGGGGAAGAAATAATTTAGCGGAAGTAGTAAGTAACGGCGGATATATTTGCCGTATTTGGATAGAAGCAGAAAGAAAACAAATTATTCGCAAGATTGCGGTAGTGAAATAGTCAGTAGGGCAAGGCTTTAGCCTTGCATGAAAAGGAGATGCGTTAAGTAAATTTTGACAAACGACGGTTAAATTTGTTATATTAATCAGATAAAATAAAATAGAAAATGGTGTTGAATATTTTTTTTTGTTTTAACTTTTAAGATGTGATGTAATTTACATTAGTAAAAGTAAAAATTTAACATTTATTTTAATTTAAAAAAATCAATAATAAAAGGAAGAGAAGAAATGTTCAAAAAAATATTGACAATTATTTTGAGTCTTGTTATTATGATAATGGCTAAAGGGATGGGTTTAAGTAAAAACTATTACGGCCAGCCGAATGATTATTTACAATACGGGGTAGGAGCCCGGGCATTAGCAATGGGAGGGGCTTATAGCGGATTAGCCAATGAAGCCAGTGCAGGATATTGGAATCCGGCAGGATTAGCATTGATGGATGAGTTTGAAATCAGCAGTATGTATGCTTCTTTTTTCGAAGGGACAAGTTTAAATTTCATAGCTTCGGCGCATCCTTTAGGCCCGAAGATAGGAACTTTTGCCATAACCGATGTATTACTTTATTCAGGAGGATTTGAAGAAAGAGATTACT
>JAGLHV010000056.1 GCA_023143305.1 bacterium
CTGGTCCCATTCATCATTCTCCCAACCTTCACAAGAAAAATAACTCAAATCTAACCCCACAGTAGTTTTCCCGGTCAAATCTTCTGCTAAAACCAATGAACTAATACTTAAAACAAATACTGCAATTAAACTCAAAATCATACTTTTTTTCATCTTTGCCTCCTTTTCGTTTAACATTACAAAATTGTCGACAATCAATTCCGATAATTAAAATTCCGAACCCTAAACTATCATCACTTTTTACTTTATGAACTTCTTTTCCAGGGAGGATTTGAAATGAATTTTCCAAATCCTCCCTGGTACAACACTTTACTAAAATAATTTAGAATATCAGATTTATTCCCGCACCAATTATTAATCCGTTAGCATCACATTCTTCATCAGAAACATCTTCAAAATCAATACTCAAAATTTGATATTTCAAGTTACCGCTAAGACTTACCTTCGGACTTACTTGATATTCTACACCGCCACCCAAACGAAAACCAATGGGTGAAGCAGATTCGTCTGTCGAAGCGGAAACACCGAACATTTCCATTTCTGCTTCAGCTGTAGAATTAAATAGACCTAAACTTAACCCAACATAAGGTTTCAGTTTGTCATTATCAAGACTAAAAAAATATTCAGCATTAACCAGGATTGGAATTATGGTAAGGGTTCTTTTCATAGTCATAGTTCCAAGAAAAGGATCGGATAAATCTAGTTCATCACTACTAGACCAATAACCAACACTTCCACCCAGGGCAATATTTTCATTAATGAAATATCTATATTTCGCTTCTACCATAAGTCCTGCCTGGTCCCATTCATCATTCTCCCAACCTTCACAGGAAAAATAACTCAAATCCACTCCTACAGTACTCTTCCCGGTTAAATCTTCCGCTAAAACCAATGAACTAATACTTAAAACAAATACTGCAATTAAACTCAAAATCATACTTTTTTTCATTTTTGTCTCCTTTTCGTTAAATTTGATTGTAGTTACTGCTTTTAATTAAATAATCTCCTCCTTTCTTTAATTAAAATTAACTAAACCACTACCAATACATCTTTACTCAATTTTCAGCTGAAAAAAAACCAAAACCTTTTTGTGTTATTTACTTCAAATTCTTAAACGCTTTATCCAACTTTTTTTTCATTCCTATACTAGATTTTTCAACGGCAATATTAAAGGAGTTAACAATTTTATTATCCTTGTGTTGCAAAAACGGGTAGTCTTTTTCCACCATTTTAACACTTTTTCCTTCATAACGGGATCCCTGTCCTTTAACAATCAGTCCTGTATTAACCGCTATGCTTCCATCACTGGTCACAACAACGACAGAGGAGCTAATAGTCGGTTTAGCCGAAGTTTTTCCAAACATAGTTACCTTGGCTACCTTTCCAAAGCGGTATCCCAAATCAAGTTCAACTAAGGCAACACCGTCCACACCCAAAGATTTGCAAAGTTTAGCCAGAACTTTTCTGGCATCTTCCGTAGGATCTTTTGCACTTCCGGCATAAATACGCTTACCGGACTGCACTACGCTGGATACAGGAATATGATGCATCCCTTTAGGTTTAATCCAATATGAACCTTCTGTTTTTTGAAAAAATTTAATGCCCTTTCCGGTATCGGGACTCATTAGATTTTTGTAAGCATCATTTATTATAACTTTCTTTAATGAAATAACCTGCCAGTTTTCTATAGAACGTAATTGCTTAGCATATACTTTTGCTCCATAGGTAATGATCTGGTTTCGTTCTCTTTCTCCTTTGGTAATAACTTTTTGAAGAGCACCTTTTACCAACCCTTTGGCTAACCTGGCAAAAGTATTTTCTCCTTGTAAAGCTTTTGGAGACTTAATGTTATAAAGATCCCTGTTCATATAGATACTGACAATGGCTATTTTTTTTACATTATCAATCGCAGGTCTTATTAATATCTTCTTAGCACATCCACTTAATAACAGCATTGACAATAAAAGAAAATAAGACAAAACTTTTTTCATTTTTTCCTCCCTTTCTTCTTAATGATTTTATTTGCAAAAACATATGACAAGCAAAAATCACCTCCTTTTTTTAAAAATATATTTATCAGCTGAATTCCTGAATTATTTTAATTTTATTTCAAATATTAAAAGCACTACCAATCCTAATTTAAATAATATTCAAATTAAACTCTTAAGTATCTCTTCAAATCCGGGAAAAGAAGTATTGATGCAATCAGTATTATTAATTACTGTTCTACCGGAAGCAACTAAGCCGGCAACACTCAAAGCCATAGCAACCCTATGATCCCCAAAACTATCTACCGGGCATCCCTTTAATTTAGTCGGGCCGTAAATTAACATTCCGTCTTTTTTTTCTTCTATTTTTGCCCCCATTTTAGAAAGTTCCAAAGACATTACTTTTATGCGGTCACTTTCTTTGACCCGTAATTCTTCCGCACCCTTAATTTCCGTTATCCCTTTTGCCTGGGTAGCAGCTACTGCCAAAATAGGAATTTCATCTATTAACCCGGGAATATCCTCTTTTCTGATTTCTATACCCCTCAATAAACTCCCCTTTATCCACAAATCACCTACAGGTTCATTACATACTTCAGCTTTATTCTGTTCCTCAATATCTGCACCCATTGCCCGTAAAATATTAATTATACCTGTCCGGGTAGAATTTAAACCTATATTTTTTATTATCAATTGCGAATTTTCCAGTAGTGTAGCTGCAACTATAAAAAAAGAAGCGGAAGAAATATCTCCGGGAATAATAATATTTTTTGATTTTAATTCTTTTTTCCCTGAAATAGTAACCCTGCGGCCGGAAATTTTTATATCGGCTCCTAAAAAACCTAACATTCTCTCTGTATGGTCTCGTGATTTAAAAGGTTCGCTAACCGAGGTTTCCCCTGAAGCCAAAAGCCCGGCTAAAAGAATACAGGATTTTACCTGGGCACTGGCTATAGGTAAATTGTAATTGATAGAATGAAGTGTTTTTCCAACAATATTTAAAGGCGGATAATTATCTTTAAAAGCGTTTATTTCTGCCCCCATTTCTCTTAAAGGGTGAATGATCCTTTTCATTGGCCGTTTTTTTATCGACTCATCCCCGGTAATTGAGCAAGAAAAATCCTGGCCGGATAAAATCCCGCTCACCAGCCGTATAGTAGTTCCTGAATTACCGACATTTAACATTCCCAATGGAGAATTTAAATTTTTTAAACCTTTTCCATGAACAAGCAACTCATCAGAATGCAAATTCTCAATTTTTACTCCTAAAGAAGAAAAAATTTTAATTGTTGCCTGACAGTCTAAAGCATTCAGAAATCCCTTAATCTTCATCATTCCTGAACTAATACTGCCTAAAATAACAGCACGATGAGAAATAGATTTATCTCCTAAAACATTTATTTCCCCTCTTACTGTCTTTGTTTTTTTTATAACAATTCGTGCCATTTTTTTAATTTTAAAAGTGTAAATTACCGGTTAATTTTTCCCTAATTTTTTTTGCTTTCATAAATTCCTTCGAGATTAACTCTCTTTTTCCTTCACTAATTTTTTTTATCATTTCATTTATGTAAATTTGAAAAATTTTCAAACTGTCTACCACCGCTATCTGGTTATTAATACATATATCCGTCCATATTTGAGCATCACTATCAGCTATGCGGGTCATATCCCTAAAACTACCGGCTAATATTTTTTTTATGCGTTTATCTTTTTTTTCCAAAGCACCAACTTCTTTAACCAGACAATTAGCAATAATATGAGGAAGATGGCTGGTAAACCCAACAATAAAATCATGTTCACGGGGAGACATCAAAAGTACGCGAGAACCCAAATCATTCCAGATATTCTTCACTATTTGCAAAGCATTTTTATCCGTAGCAGCAGCAGGAGTAATAATACAGGCGGCATCATAAAATAAATCTTTTCGTGCATTTTCTACTCCTGTTTTTTCACTACCGGCCATAGGATGTACCCCTACAAAAAATAAAGATTTTTCAGTAAGGGAAGAAAACATATTTTCTACTTTTTCTACGATAATTTTTTTAACACTGCCCACATCGAAAATAATACATCCATTTTTAAAATGCGGAATAAGTTTTTTTACCAGCCCGAAAATTAAACTCACCGGAACCGCCAAAATAACCAGATCAGCATCACTTACTCCTTTTTTAAAATCTATAGTATATTTATCAATAGCTCCTATTTTTTTAGCTTTTCTTAATTTAGGCAAATGTCTACCTATACCGGTTATTTCACATTTAGGATTCACTTTTTTAAGGGCTAAACCTAAAGAACCCCCGATTAATCCCACACCAATAATACTAATTTTTTCTATTTTTTTATTTTTTTTTGTATTTTTTTCCATATTTTTCTTTCTACCGGTCAAATTTCTCTACCTACAGCATATGCTACTTTCTTTAACTCCTCCATTAAAAGGCAAAAATCTTTCGGTAATAACGATTGGGGCCCATCGGATAATGCCTCTTCCGGTTTAGAATGAACTTCAATCATTAATCCATCTGCACCGGCAGCTATAGCTGCTTTACTCAAAGGAGCTACATAATCTCTCACCCCGGTACCATGACTGGGATCAATGATTATGGGCAAATGACTTAACTTTTTTATTACCGGAATAGCATTTAAGTCTAAAGTAAAACGGGTAGATTGTTCAAAAGTACGAATACCCCGCTCGCAAAGAATAACCTTATAATTTCCTTGCGACATAATATATTCGGCAGACATAAGAAACTCTTTTATTGTAGTAGCAATCCCTCTTTTTAATAAAACCGGTTTTTTACTTTTTCCCACTGCTTTTAACAAATCAAAATTTTGAATATTTCTTGCCCCAATTTGAATAATATCACTATATTTTTCTACTAATTTTACCTGGTCAATAGTCATTGCTTCGGTTATTATAGCTAATCCGGTCATTTTTTTTGCGGCAGCCAAATGTTTCAAGCCTTTCTCACCCAGCCCCTGAAAACTATAAGGAGAAGTACGAGGCTTAAATGCCCCACCCCTTAAAACCTTTGCTCCTGCTTTTTTTATTTCCCTGGCAATCTTAATAAGTAAATCTTTTTTTTCTACTGCACATGGACCAGCCATAACAACAATTTGTTTTTCTCCGATTTTTATTCCGTTAATATTAATAACTGTATTTTCTTTCTTAAATTCACGACTGGCAAGTTTATAGGGCTTGGAAATAGGAGTAATAAATTCCACTATCTCCATAGATTCAAAGATATCGCGGGCTAAAATAGCATTTTCTCCAATTACTCCAATAACTGTTTTTTTTGCTCCTCTGGAAATATGAGCACGAAAACCTATTTTCCTGACCTTCTTACAGATATAATCCAATTGACTCCTGGTTGCCCCTTTTTTTAGAGTTAAAAACATTGATGCAAAACCTCCCTCAGTTTTTTAATAAATAGTTTATTTTCCCGGGATAACCCAATTGTTATTCTAATATATTCGGGTAACCCGTATTCATCCATTGCCCGTGCAATAATTCCTTTCTTTAATAACTGCTTAAAAACATTATTACCTTTTCCTACTTTTATAAGCATAAAATTAGCTACTGAAGGAACATATTCTACTCCCATTTTGTTTAATGCCTGCTCTATATATCCTCTTCCTTCCGTAACTACCTTTCTTCCTTTTTTAATCTGCTCTTTATCCGAAAAACTAACCCTGGCAGCTATCTGAGATAAAGAATTGGTATTAAAAGGAGGCCTTATTCTTTCCATATATTCTATTATTCCCTTTATACTCATTCCATAACCAATGCGTAAACCGGCTAAGCCGTAAATTTTGGAAAAAGTACGCAAAACAATTACCTTCCGATTATTCTTTATATAGGATAAACTATCAGGAAAATCTTTCCGGGTCATATATTCATAATAAGCTTCATCAAAAACAACAATTATCCTCCCGGGAATACTTTTCATAAAATTCATCACTTCGGTTTTATTCACATAAGTTCCTGTTGGATTGTTAGGATTAGCAATAAAGATAACCTTTGTTTTTTTATTTATTGCCTTCTGCATTTGCAATAAATTATGAGTAAAATTCTTCATAGGAATTGTCTTTACTTTACAGGCCATTAATTTACCAGCCATATAATAACGAATAAAAGCATGAGCAGAAACAATAATTTCATCCTGGGGATTTAAAAAAGTCTTTCCGATAATTTCAATTATTTCGTCCGTACCATTACCTAAAATAATATTTTCCATCTTTAATTTTAATTTCTTGGCTAAAACTTCTTTAAGATAGAATCCCCCCCCATCAGGATAACGATGTATTTCTCCTAACCCCCTGGCTATAGCTTTTATTGCCCTCGGAGAAGGCCCTAAAGAATTTTCATTAGAAGCTAATTTAAAAACCCTTTTTAATTTTTGTTCCTTTTTTACCTGTTCAATAGGCCTTCCCGGTAAATAAGGTTGAAATTCGAAAATATTTTTTCTAATTAAATTTTTAATATCATCCATCTTAGCCACCCCGTGGATATGAACCTAAAACCTTCACTAAAAAAGATTGTTTTTCCAATAAGTTTAAAGTACGCTGAACTTTAGCATCTTTTATATGCCCATTAAAATCAACAAAAAAGATATAATCCCAAACTTTTTTACCACTTGGCCTGGATTCAATTTTAGTTAAATTTACCCCATTCTTCTGAAAAGGAATCAACATATCATGTAATGCTCCCACCCTGTCTTTTACGGAAAACATTACCGAAGTCTTGTCCTTACCACAAGATGGAGAATCTTTTTCTCCAATCACTAAAAATCGGGTAAGATTATCTGTTTTATCCCCGATATTACGTGCCACTATCTTAAGATTATATAAAGTAGCAGCCTGGTAAGAAGCAATGGCTGCGGTATCTGCTCTTTTACTCGCTAATTGAGCAGCACAAGCAGTAGAGGCTACCTCTACCAATTGAACATTGGGAAGGGTTTTTTCCAGCCAGTTCCTGCATTGAGCAATAGGTTGAGAGTGAGAACAAACTTTTTTTATTTTATTTAAATCTTCATTTTTAGCAAGAAGATTGTGCGATATTTCCAGCATTAATTCCGCACAAATCTTTAAATCCGAATCGATAAACATATCCAGAGTATGATTAACCACCCCTTCTGTTGAATTTTCAATGGGTACTAATCCATAATCAACTCTCTTTCTTTCAACTTCATTAAATACATCTTTAATACTTTTTACCGGTATTAATTCAGCCGACCTTCCAAAATTTTTAACCGCCGCTAAATGAGTAAAAGTCGCTTCAGGTCCTAAATAGGCAACTTTTAATTTTTTCTGCACAGACCGGCATAAATTAAAAATTTCCTGAAAAATATTTCCTAAAGCTTTATTGGAAATCGGGCCTTTATTTTTTTTGACCAATCTTTCTAAAATTTCTTTCTCCCGATGCGGAACATAAAAATATTCATTTTTT
>JAGLHV010000057.1 GCA_023143305.1 bacterium
ACTGTGTCATAACTGCCGTTTTTGGCTTTGTCATTCCCGAAATCTTTTATCGGGAATCCATTTTCCGACGATAATATTTTACTGGATCTCCGGGTCAAGCCCGAAGATGACAGAAAAAAGCAATTGTGACACAGTCTGCAAGTGAGGAATGACAGAATGTGTTATTTTGCAGAACTCTTGAAATAAATAACTACTCTCTTTCTAAACTTTCTTTATCTTCGCCCGATTCCCGTTAAGGAAATCATCTATTTATTGCTCAGTCATGCTCCCTGTGCTAAAAACTTTGCCGGGGGAACATAATCCCCGTCCCTTTTTCTTGCAACTTCCAATCTCTTTTTTTGTTCTTCAAGGCTGCTAAAGAAAATATCCGGGACATTAATCGCTTTTGTTTTGTAAATGCCGGTGATTCTTTCAATCTTTTCAATATTTTCCGGGATTCTTAGTGTAAATTGTTTTAGGTAATCTTCTTCGGCATAATCTTTTTTAAGTACTTTTTGGAACAACTTTTTAAGATCTTCATATTTAGGAATATATCCTATCGGGGTTTCAATAGCACCAACATTTCCATTAACACGAAGCGCCATCCATTTGACCCACACCCTCTTATCATCCATTGCTGTAAGATACTTCCCATCATTGCCTTTCTGAAAATAATTAACACCAAAAATTCCAGGGGGAACATCTACTCCTTTAACAAACGAGAGATAATTCTCAATATACTTGTCAAGAGTTATAGAAAGAAAATCAAGATTGGACATAGGATTAAATTGACGAACCCCTTCTTTGCCTAAAGTTGCCGCCGTAGTTTCCGATTCTAAAGAAGCAGCTATTGTTATTACTCCATGAGCCCAGTCAAAAGCTTCCTGCACAGGAGGCCAAATACTGGAATCTCTCCCCCCGTAAATAATTCCCTTTACCTGAACACCTTCCGGATTATCTAAATTAGAATCACCGTTTTTTAGCGAATAAAGGCTCACTGTATAGCGTGCGTTTTTATGAGAATAAGAGATTTCATTTCCCTGAGAATCCTTTTTCCCTTTATACCATTCACCGGAGTAATTCGTTCCCTTCCCGGGTACTTCTCTACCGTCTCCAAGCCAGTACGGAACATTTTCATCAGTTACCAGAATATTAGAGAAAATCACTTCTTCCGGCATAGAAAGAACATCCCAAATTATAGGGTCGTCTTTTGGATTAACGTCCCGGATTATCCCAAATATGCCACATTCAACATTTGCAGCATAAATATTTCCATTTCTTTTTCTTAAATAAGCTATATCATCCCCAACAATTGTTTCACCCGGCAACATAGCAGTTGAAGTCTTCCCGCAAGCACTCGGAAAGGCCCCGGCAAAATATGTTTTATTTCCGTCACTACCCTGCACGCCCATAAGCAACATATGTTCGGCAAGCCAGCCTTCCTCTGAAGCCTTTTGAATCGCCAGTCTCAAAGAAAGTTTCTTAAGTCCAACGGTATTCCCGGCATATTGAGTATTTGTACTAAAAACAATGTTATCCTCAAGGTCCATATAAATTCTTCTTTTATCAACATTTTTGCTCGCGCCATTTTCCAACACACCTGCACTGTGAACATACCGGAAAAATTCGGTTGACCCTCCTATTTTCCTGAACTGTTCGTATCCCCTTCGATAAAGAATATACTCTGAGTGTGCAACATAACTTGAATCGGTTATCTGCACGCAAGGTATCGAAAATTCCGAATCGGTAGGCCCGAGGCAGAAAAATAAAACATACATCTGCTTACCAACCATACTATCTTTTAGATAAGAATGTACCTCTTTTAAACCGGATTCTCTATCTACCGAATTCAATCCTGAACCCAAACCTGCACCTTTAGAAAGGAGATATTTTGTATTTGCTTTGTCCCTTGCCTGGTCGTTATATCCATCGAAATGTACCGACTGGCCCTCCATAATAAGTTTCTTTTCTTCTCCGGTTATCAAGGCTCTATCCCTTATATATTGCTTATCTTCTTCAGAATCATTGCAAACATATACAGAATCAGGATTACAAAGCTCCGAATATTTAGCAATAAAATCGAGCAATTTGGAATTATTTAAATTCACCAGCCGCTCATACTTTTCTTCACCACATTTTGCTTTAAGTAATTCAAAACATTTTTCCCCCATCATAAAATCCTCCTTTTCGAATATAACCCAAACTCATGAAATGAAGTGCCCATAAGTTTATCGGTCGAATTTAACTCCATCTCTTTTTGCTGCAAAAAACCTCTTCCCTATAGAAAGGTGCGGAATTTAATTCAGGCATATCAGTTAGGTTCATTACCCTTTTGTAAACTATGCTTTCATTAAATAAAAAAAGCCAACATCCTCATCTTCCGCTCCTTTTTAAAAAACAGAAGATATTAATATTGGCTTACTCAACAACAACCTCTTTTAAGATCCTTGTTTCGTCTCCCAACTATTCTTTAAGTTGCCATACTATATAACAAAAAAAGAAAATAGTCAAGTTTCTTTTCATGCTTCAAAAAAAGGCTTTTTCTTATTTAGAACCTGTTTTCTAAATTCTTATCTAGTGTAAAGACTATGATTCTTTCCCCTGTTTTTGTGCTTATATCCGTATGCAAACTTCTTACATGGCAGGCAGTAATGTCAAAAACAATATTTTCCAATAAAACTCTCGCTTCTTCTAGTAATCGAACCCGTGTTTTTTTTATTAACTCCGCCCCTTCTGCACTCTTGGTTAATCGCTCCTCCGCCGGTGTAAGGACCCCTTTAAGCCGAACAAAAATCATATCATTTATAATATAGGTTTTGGTCTCCTTAGGACCTCTACCCATATATTCTTTTTCAAACTTTATTATCGCTTCACTAATCTGACTTTCTATTTGTCCTTTCGTCCTGTTTTCCATTATGAAAATTATTATCTCTCACTTCCATTAAAAATTCAACACCGTCATTAAAGGGGCGTCCCCTATCCTGCACAAAATCCTCCCGGCAAAAAATGCCGGATTTTCTATATACCGGAAACAACTACATGGATCATCGAGTAAAATTTAGTATCTGTTTCTTTTTTTATCCCCGAACCGGCCTCCTCCTCCACCGGAAGAACTCCTTCCTCCAAAACGTTTTCCTCCTCCACCAGGACGCCGTTCTTCCATCGGCCGTGCTTCATTTACAACCAATGTTCTCCCGTCAATAGGATTTTTGCTGACAGCTTCTATAGCCGCTGCTGCTTCTGTATCGTTTTCCATTTCAACAAATCCAAACCCTTTTGACCTACCGCTATATTTATCGGTTATTATTCTTGCACTCGTCACTTGCCCGTGACCACTAAACAAGGAATGCAGTTCATCTTCTGTCATTTTGAATGGCAGATTTCCTACGTACAATTTTTTACTCATTACATTCTCCTTTTCCTAAAAAATAACTCAAAGCCCAATAACTTTGTATTCTTTTGTATAACCATTTGTCACCCATTTCTTAAACACATCACTACTGTCTTTTTCTTTGAAGTCATTGTTACATTTATTTGGTTTTATGTCAACAAAAATTTGGTGACATAAAACAGTAGTTTCCTTTTAGATTATACGATGTCTCCTCTAATAGAAATTGTATAATCTTTAATAACAACATTCTTTTTTGAGTTCTTAACCGCTTGCTCTACCAACTTTAGAGTACCGGAACAGCACGGCACTTCCATCTTAACTACTGTAATTGATTTTATATTATTATCCCGAATAATAGCTGTGAGTTTCTCTAAATACATATCCATATTTGAATCTAGTTTCGGACAAAACATCACAAGAGTTTTTCCTTTTAAAAAACGTCTGTGAAAATCAGCAAAGGTAAACGCAACGCAATCAGCCGCTACTAAAAGATCGGACTCTTTAAAATACGGTGCTGCTGAATTTAATAAGTGTAACTGTGTAGGCCATTGACGCAATTCGGATTTAGTAGCTCCCGCCGGCTGTTCTTGAGCCTCTTCGACTTTATCATTGCGAAAATCCTTCATCATCGTCCCCGAACAACCACAGGGCAAAGGTTCTTCATTTTTATCTTCTGATTTCGGTGTGGATATATTATGCTCTTTTAGGTAATCCATAGCTTGTTTAAGGTCTTCATGCTGACCATGATCCTTTAAATGCTTTATGTGAGCTGTAATAACATTTTCCCCGGCCTTCACTACATTCTCCATTACTTTTCTTTCATCATATTCTTCTGCCTCACGTTCTTCTATTGTAATTGCTCCCTGAGGGCAATTCCCGATACAGGCACCAAGACCATCGCATAACAATTCCCCAACCAGCCTGGCTTTTCCGTCAATAATTTGCAGAGCACCTTCGGGACAATTTGGTACGCATCCGCCGCATCCATTACATTTTTCTTCATCAATTTTAATGATTTGTCTTTTCATCGTTAGTGTTCCTTTTTTTATATTGTTTTTATTGTCTGATATTTTGTATTCATTACATCCCGTTACCTCTCGGGCACCCCATACCACGAATTTCTATCTTCCTTTTCCTCCGCCTGTTATAGATGATTTAAAAGCAGATATCTTAATACTTATCACTGCATCTTTAATCTCCTCCAAATCTTTATCATTAATGTCTTCTCTTGAGCATAGTGCCTGAGCCATTGAATCATTCGAGATCGCTTCAATCGGAAATGAAACTCTGCTTATAACTGCAGGCTTTTTAAATCCTGCCTGAAGTATAAAATTGATGTAATCTTTTTCCATAACTGCTCCGGCAAGACAACCGACATAGAATTCAACGGACTTCCTGATTTTCTCAGGCAGTTCTTTAACCAGTATCAAATCAGAAATCATGATTCTGCCTCCGGGTTTCAATACACGGAAAATTTCTTTAAAAACTCTTTCCTTGTCCGGAGATAGATTGATGACACAATTCGAAATAACAATATCAATACTGTTATCTTCAACAGGAAGCTTTTCAATCTCTCCAAGTCTGAATTCAACATTTTCAAATCCACTTTTTTGAGCATTATCTTCAGCTTTTTTTATCATTTCAGGTGTCATATCAACACCGATAACATATCCGGTCTTACCTATAGTACGAGCAGCAAGAAAGGCATCAAATCCTGCTCCACTACCTAAATCCAAGACGACTTCCCCTCTTTTAAGCGATGCTATTGCAACCGGATTCCCGCAACCAAGTCCCAAATTAGCCCCATCCGGCACTGAACGCATCTCTTCATTAGAATACCCCATGCTTTTACTTATTGTTTTTGCCTGGTCAGACTCACTACAACACGTTTTGTGAGAACAACAAGTTCCTTGTTCTTTAGCAATTTTCGCATAGCCCTTTTTCACAATTTCTCTAATTTTTTTGGCATTTCTTTTCATATAAAGCTCCTTCTAATGTTTTATTTTTCAATCATTCCAAAGATAATCCCACTCCGTCCCCCTCATTATACATATCTACCCTTCTTGTCGAAATAGGCTTTTGGTATTCAAACAAACCCGTACGAGCATGAGCATCACCGGTACTTCAATCAACACCCCCACCACTGCTGCCAAAGCCGCTCCTGATGATAGACCAAAGAGCATGGTTGCCGTGGCAATTGCAACTTCAAAATGATTGCTTGCTCCAATAAGAGCTGATGGGGCCGCATCTCTATATGATAATTTAAGCCATTTTGCTAATCCATACCCCAAAACAAAAATCAAACATGTCTGGATAAAAAGCGGTATTGCAATAAGCAGAATCACCTGAGGCTGATTGATAATCAACTCACCCTTAAATGAAAATAGCAGAATAAGAGTCAGAAGAAGAGCCATGATAGATACCGGTGTCAAATAATGAAGGAATCTCTCTTCAAACCATTTGAACCCCTTCTTTGCTATAATCCACTTTCTTGAATGATATCCCAAAAGGAGAGGCAGCCCAACATAGATCACAACGGACAAAACGATTGTCTGCCACGGAATAGGCATTTTATTCACCCCAAGCAGCCATCCTCCAAGCGGAGCATAGAGAAAAAGCATGGTAAGAGAATTTATGGCAACCATAACGAGCGTATGCCCATCGTTCCCTTTTGACAGATGTCCCCAGATAAGTACCATTGCCGTGCAGGGAGCTATTCCTAAAAGAATGCATCCGGCGATATAAGATCTGAACAACTCGACCTCGGTTCCTCCTTTTATAATTTCAGTTCCCGGTAACCATCCTTTAAATAATACTCCTAAAAAGAATGTAGCAATTGCAAGCATCGTAAAAGGTTTCACGCACCAATTAACAAACAGTGTAATGATAACCGGTTTGGGTGTTTTCCCTGCTTTAATCACTTCTGCAAAATCAATCTTGACCATAATCGGATACATCATAAAAAATAGGCATATAGCAATCGGTATGGATACTTGATAAACAGAGAACCTATCCAACAGTATTGCACCCTGTGGAAACATCTTCCCCAACAAGATACCCAATCCAATACAGACAATAACCCATAGCGTCAGATATTTCTCAAAAAAACTCAAACTTCTTTCTTCATGAATTACTGTTCCCATTTTTACCTTCTTCAATTATTCAAGTAACAAAATATAAGAGCCGTCATTATCATTCTTCACCGTTTTCAGCTACCCCCCTGCTTAGTTTTGCAAATACATCCCAGCGGTTAGATTTATTTTAATAAATCTTCAGGAAACAAAACCGGGGGAATGAGTAGCTTATTTCCACTTTAAACACCTTTTTACGGCTTCCTTCCATTTAGCGTAATAAAAGTCAGATTTTTTTTTATTCATTTTTGGTTCAAAGACTTTATCAATTGTTTTCATTTTTTCAAACTGTTCTTTGGTCCAGAATCCTGTCGTAATCGCACTAATCCCAGCCGCTCCAAGGGCGGTGCTGTCGGTATTCACTAATCGTTTGATGGGCAGAGATAAAATATCGGATTGGAATTGCATTAGAAAGTTATTGACGGTTGCTCCTCCATCAACGCACAAGACTTTAAATTCAAATTGGAGATTTTTCTCCATTTCCTCGATTACATCTCTGGTCTGGTAAGCCAACGATTCTAAAACAGCTCGAACAATATTTTTTGTTGTTGTTTTTCTGGTCAACCCGATTAGCAGTCCGCGAGCGTCTGGATCCCAGTAAGGAGCACCTAATCCCTGAAGCGCCGGCACAAAATAGACATCTTCATTATCCTTTAGCAAAGCAGCCATATTTTCGCTATCTGCGGCTGATTTTAGAATCTTTAAATTATCTCTCAACCATTGGATTGCGGCCCCGCCTATAAACAGGCTTCCTTCCATCGCATAATTTACTTCATCGCCAATTTTCCAGGCAATAGTGGTCAGCAATTTGTTCGAAATTACCGGTTTTTTTAGAATATTGGTCATTACAAAAATACCCGTCCCG
>JAGLHV010000058.1 GCA_023143305.1 bacterium
AGAATATAATGCAGGTAAATATTTAGAAGCCATTATTTTATGGGAAAAAGCTTTACGACTTACTCCCCAACACCAAAAAATTAAAAATATTTGTTTAGAAGCATATCTAGCTCAGGGAATCATTTATTACCGGGAAAATAAATTAAAAGAAGCAGAAAAAATATGGAAAAAAGCTTTAATTATTCAACCCGGACACAAAAAAGCAGCGAAATACTTAAAGAGAGCAGAAACAAAAATAAAGACACTGAAAGAATTAGAATAAGCAGACACACCGACAATGTTCCCATAGGAAGCAAGTGTCTCTATTCTTCTAATTTAAAACTTTCTCAAGCTCGTGCACACACTGTTTTTCAAGCTTTAATAAAAGATAATAATTTATCTGCAGAAGCTTTTTCCGTAAAAAGTTTCGGCAAAATAAAAACTACAGCTTCCAAGAAAACAAGTTCCAGGACGCGCTAAGAACCGCAGAGTAGAAATTATCATCGGAACTAAAAATTAGTTGTAAGGGAAAAAAGGAAAGAACAAAAAAGAAAAGTAAGTCTTAAGGAAAAAAATCAGTTTAACTACACAGGGGTAACAGCTTGACAAAAAAAAAAAATAGTGTTATTCTTTTTATAAAAGAAGGAAGTATACTGCTTACTTTTATTTAAGGATGGAGAAAAATGAAAGCTAATAAGAGGTCTTTAATTGCTGTTATTATTTGTTTGTTGTGTAATTCATATCTTTATGCTCACTTCGAAGAAGTTGGCGTAGGAGCACGATGTATTGGCAGAGCAAAAAATTTTGTTGCTGTTTGTGATGATGTTTACAGTATTTATTACAATCCTGCGGGACTATCTCAACTAAGCAGAAAAGAACTTACTACCAGTTGTGGAAAAATTTACTGGGGATTGAAAGACAATAGTAATTTAATTAATAGTCTCTGTTTTTATGCCCACCCTTTAAAAAACATTCAGGAAGAATCATCATGGGGAACAATTGGTATAGGCTGGTTAAATTTTATTCTGGCTGACTTATACCAGGAAGACATTATTATTCTCTCTTACGGTAAAAGATTATATAAAAATCGCTTTGCCGGAGGAATAAATTTGAAATGGTTGGTAAAAAGATTCGGGGAAAATTCCGAGACTCATATAGATCCTCTTTTCAGCAATGGGTCAGTGGTTAATAACTACAGTATAGATATTAGCAGCTTATATAAACTAACTGAAACCATTTCTTTCGGCCTTATTTTAATTGATGTTAATCAACCAGATATGGGTCTTAAACTGGAAGATAAAACACTTATGGGTATTAAACTAGGCTGTGCCTATAAAAAGGATACTTTTAATGTGGGTTTGGATACATATTATAAAGACGATAATCTAAAATTTTATACCGGGGGAGAAAAATGGCTTTTTCAAAAAATATTAGGCATAAGAGGCGGATTTGGGATAGGAGACCATTTATATAGAGACTTAACCTGTGGACTAAGTTGGAATTATCCTTTATTTCAAATAGACTATGCTTTTGCTTATCCCCTTTCCGGAATTGAAAAAACATACGGAACACACCAAATATCCTTAACCTTGAAATTCGGGAAAGAAATTATTTTTAAATCCTCGCTAACAGAAGAAGAACAGGTCGTTATTACTGCATACTTGAGAGAAGGAATAGATTTATATCAGAGAGAGAAACTTGCCGAAGCACGCGATATTTTTAAAAAAATTTTCAGGATTGACCCCCGCTCTAAAGTAGCAAATCAGCACATAGACAGCATCAACGGTCGAATAAAGATAGAAATAAAAACTCTTTATAAAAAAGCTTCTTCTTACTATAAAAACTCTTTATGGAAAGAAGCTGAAAAAAAATGGCAACGTATTTTAGTTTTAGACCCCTCGGAAAAACAGGCCCAAACATTTATTCATTCAATGGAACAAAAATTAGATAACTACTTCCGGCAGGGAATAAATCTGTCTCAAGAAAAAAAATATATTCAAGCCATTAAAGAATGGGAAAAAATAGCAAAGGTTTATCCCTATTATCCACAAATAGATGAAAAAATACAACAAGCTTTGGTCAACATAAAAAAACAAAAAATATCTCTTAAAAAAGAAATTATCAGAAAATACATAAAAGAAGGTTTGAATTTCTATCATAATAAAGATTACTTTTCTGCAGTAAGAAAATGGAAACAGGTATTAAATTTAGACCCCTATCAAAAAGAAACTTCCCGTTTATTTACAGAATTAGGTAATAAACTCTTTCAAGAGGGAATGCTTTTTTATAAAAACGGAAATTTCAAAGAAGCAATTAATCAATGGACTCAACTGCTTAAACTTACTCCTACTTATGTCCGGGCTAAAAGAGCCATCCAAAAAACAAGGAAAGAATTCATTGAAAAAAGCGATAAACTTCATCAGCAAGGAATTAAAGAATATAATGCAGGTAAATATTTAAAAGCCATTATTTTCTGGAAAAAAGCCTTACAAATTACTCCCCAACATCAAAAAATTAAAAATATTTGTTTAGAAGCATATCTGGCTCAGGGAATCATTTATTACCGGGAAAATAAATTAAAAGAAGCAGCAAAAATATGGGAAAAAGCTTTAATTATTCAACCCGGACACAAAAAAACAACGAAATACTTAAAGAGAGCCAAAACAAAAATAAAGAGACTGAAAGAATTAAGATAAGAAATTTATCAACATTATATTCAGGGAGGAAGTAATTATGTCCAAAAAAAGTATATTAGTTATATTATTCATCTGCTGTTGTAACTATTTTTTCCTTTATCCTGCAAAAAGCATAGCGGAAAGCGATAAAAACCCGGACTGGACTTTTTACAACAAGACAAATTGTGGATTAATAGGAGAAACCATTAACTGTATCGCTAAAGATAAACATGCTTTCTGGATTGGAACTCAAAAGGGAGTAAGCCTTTTCAACACCAAAAAAAACACCTGGACTAATTATACCATTAACGACGGCCTCGCTTCTAATTACATCAACAGTATTCTTGTCCTGAACGACAAGGTCTGGTTCGGCACAAAAAAAGGATTAACCCTATTTAATAAAAATAAAAAATCCTGGACCACTTACACCATGAAAAACGGTTTACCCCATAACCAGGTAAATACGCTTCTAAACATTGGAAATACTATCTGGATAGGCACCGAAATAGGTTTAACTTCTTTTAATAAAACAACTAAGACTATGGGTGCTGTTTACACAACCAAAGACGGCCTTTTTGATAATAGAATTAAGACTTTGATCCGGGATGGAGCTTACCTGATTATAGGAACTGTCGGCGCGGTAATCAACACCCTTAATCTCCATACAGGAGAATGGAACATACAATATCCTCAAACTACTCTTTACAGCAATATCGTTTTAACCGCAGAAAGGGGCTTTATCTGGTGTGGAACTAATGGGGGGGGGGTACGCAGCTATAACAAATCTTCTCAAACATGGAAAACCTATACAACTTCTAACGGGTTATGTGATAACTTTGTTCAGGCAATTGCCCGTGATGGAAAAAATCTATGGGTGGGAACATTTGATGGAATAAGTCTCTTTAATATGGATACGAAAAAATGGAAAACATTTTCCTCTAAAGAAGGCATATCATTAAGCACAATCCTGGTAGACGGAAATTATGTCTGGTTTGGCACAGATGATAAAGGAATCCGCCGATATAACAAACAAATTCCTCAAGTAGAAATTAATACAAAACTAAGTTCTATTACCAAACTAAAAATTTCTACCCCGTTAAAAATAGATTGTTTTATTTCCAGTTATCAAAAAATGGGCAAACCGGTAATAGAATACAGTACAGCATCTTTCCCTGACATATGGACTAATACAGAAATAACCGTTATTCCTGCTAAAACAAAAAACCATTACCAAATTATTTGGACAATGGAAAATTTACCTTGTTTAAGTGATACTTATAATCTTCGCCTAACCGTTGAAAATGAACAAGAAGATTATAATTCATCCTTAGCTACCATTAAAATAGATACTATTCCTCCTAAAATCACCATTGACTCTACTACTGCCACCCGAAACATAGGACTACAAAAGATTTCAGGAACATACAACAAAAACAAAATTGACAACATACTTGTTCAACCGGGTAATATATTAGCTACCTTAGACTCTACCAACCAAACATTTACCGCTCTAATCAATCTGGAAGAAGGAAAAAACCCTATCCGGGCAACTTTAACCGACTGGCTTGGCCAAACGGCAACAACAAAGACCGTAATGATAGCCAAAGTTAAATCTACTCCCGCAATCCTGGTAGAAAAAATTACTACCGCAAAAAAGAAAGAAGTTGTTACCCGTCTTACTCTACAGGAAACCTTACTCTTTGACTCCGGAAGTGCTCAAATAAAAAAAGGCGGAGACGAAACAATTGCTACAGTGGTTAATTTCTTAAAAAGATATCCTCCGGAAAAATACCCCAATCTTAAAATTAAAATAAACGGACACACCGACAATGTTCCCATAGGAAGCAAGTGTCTCTATTCTTCTAATTTAAAACTTTCTCAAGCTCGTGCACACACTGTTTTTCAAGCTTTAATAAAGGATAATACTTTATCCGCAGAAGCTTTTTCCGTAAAAGGTTTCGGCCAAACGAAACCTACAGCTTCCAACAAAACAGTTTTAGGACGCGCTAAGAACCGCAGAGTAGAAATTATTATCGAAACTAAAAACTAGCTGTAAGGGAAAAAATGAAAGAACAAAAAAGAAAAACAAGTTTGAGAAAAAAATTCAGTTTAATCATCAGCGGGCTAATCGCCCTAACTATGATAAGTGTTGGATTAATCATTTCCAATGAAATAAAAAAACCACTAATTAAAGAAATGCAAAAAAAAGGTGAAGCGTTAGGTTCTAATTTAGCAGCAACAAGCGCAGAAGCTTTACTAAGTGGGGATGAATTACTTTTAGGTATTTATATGGATAAAATCGCAGAAGATAAATCCATATTGTATGCTATGATTCTGGATAAGACCGGCAAGGTTATTTCTCATTCTGATCACCGTGTAATCAAAGGGACAACCTTTAAGGATCCTTTTTGGCAAAAGGCAGTAGAAGTAAAGAAAGGAACCCTTATTCAGCATAACACAGATTCTTCCATGGATGATTATTATGACATCGCTGTCCCTATTTTAAGCAACAACAATAAACTAGGAACTATCCGTTTAGGATTTTCGGGGAAAGAAATTGCTGCAACAATAAAGAAAGTAAAAAACATTATTTTTGCTATTACTGTTTTTGTCCTTGTTTTAGGATTAATTATTTCCTGGATACTGGTTTCTTTTATTACCAAACCGATAGGGATACTCACTAAAGGAGTACGAATAATCGGTACCGGTAATTTAGACTACAAAATCATAATCCCGACTAAAGATGAAATCGGTCAACTAGCTGAAACTTTTAACGAAATGACCCAAAAATTAAAAAATGCACAAGAAAAACTTATTGAAGGGGCACGTTTAAAAAAGGAATTACAAATTGCACAACAAATCCAACAATCTTTACTTCCTAAAAAATGCCCTGAAAATGCATCTTTTGATATTGGCGCTTTTTACAAAGCAGCTAAAGAAATTGGTGGTGATTACTATGATTTCTTCTGGATAACCCCGGAAAAACTTGGTCTTGTAATTGCTGATGTTTCCGGAAAAGGAATTCCCGGTTCTTTAGGAATGGCTCTTACCCGCAGTATATTCCGTTCTCAAATAACAAAAACAAGTCCACCGGCAGAAGTTTTAGCCAAAACTAATATTTTAGTCTGCCGCGATATAAAAAAAGGACTTTTTGTAACCATGCTTTTTGCCATTCTGGACACAAAAAACAAAACATTTCAATATGCAAGTGCCGGTCATAATCCATTATTACTTATTCAACAAAACAAAGCATCCTGGACTAAATCCAGCGGCATAGCTTTAGGAATAGCTACCGAAACATTATTTAATCAAAATATAAAACAAGAAACCATTTCTCTAAGTGAAAATGACTTAATAATTTTTTATACTGACGGCATAACAGAAGCAATGAATAGAAAAAAAGAAGAATTTGGAGAATCCCGGCTGGAAAAGGCAGTTTTAAACTATAAAGATAATACTGCTCAGAATATTATTAATAAACTTAAAAAAGAAATAGAAAATTTTACTGCCGGTGCCGAACAAAACGATGATATAACCTTAATATCTTTGAAAGTACAATAAAATATTCTTTACATGGAGGAATATTCTAATAACGATCTGTCCTCAGGTGATATTTATGCCGGATAAAAAAAACTTAATTTTTTGCACCCTGGTAATAGAAAAAGGACTACTTAGTCTGGTATTCTTGCTTCCTCTGGTATTTAACCCCTACTTAAATGATGTTTTTTCCCTACCAAAAGCCTGTTTATTTATTTGCTTTCTTTTAATTTTAGGTGCGGCCTGGTTAATAAAAACAACAGAAAACCCTAATCTTTCAATTACAACTTTGAAAACACCCTTAAATATTGCTGTTTTTGTTTATTTTATAAGCATTTTTGCTTCCGTAATATATTCTACCAATATTTATATCAGTCTATGGGGAATGTATCTGTTTTATTTTGAAGGGTTTATTTGTATAAGCGGTTGTATCTTCTTATACTTTTTAGTAACTACTAATTTATCTTTCCATAAAATAGAAAAAATAATTTCTTTCCTGCTTATTAGTGGAGCATTTGTTGCCTTATATGGAATATTTCAACATTTTGGCCTGGATTTCGTTAAATGGTCTTTTTCTCCTCAAGAAAGAGTTTGTTCAAGTTTAGGTAATCCTAATTTTTTAGGCGCCTACCTGATTATGCTTATCCCTCTTACTTTAAGCAGAATAATTAAAAAAATGAAAATATATTACCTTTTTCTTCTGCTTTTGCTCTTTACCTGTCTCATCTTTACTTATTCACGTGCAGCATGGCTGGGATTAAGCGGATCAATCCTGTTATGGGTAATTTTAACCCCCAAAACCCTTTTCTTTCATCTTCCTAAAAAAATACTTTACCTAACCGGAACTATTATTTTATTTACTATTATTCTTTTCTTTTTTAATAATACCCTTCCCGGAAAAAACTTTCGCTCAAATATTTTTTCTCCGGTCAAAGCAAGAATTAACTCAATTACAAATTTAGAAGAAGCGGATATAGCTTCCCGCTTAAGTGGATGGAAAAGTTCTTTAAATATGATCAAAAAAAACCCTCTTTTGGGCACGGGACAAGATACCTTTGGTATACATTTCCGCCATTATATGTCTCCTGCTTACGAAACATTTTCCCGAAGAAATGTTAATGCCGGTTATGCCCATAATGAATTTTTACAAATTATTC
>JAGLHV010000059.1 GCA_023143305.1 bacterium
TTATTTGCCGTTTTAGTTTTTATTCCTTTTTCTTTAGCCCCTTTCATGAATTCGTTCCGTTGTTTTTCCATCTCGTCTAAATCTTTTTTTCCCATAGCCCGGCGTAAAATATCCGCCTGAGCTAAACTAAATCCGGCTAAATCCTGAGCTATACGCATCACCTGTTCCTGATATACAACAATACCATAGGTTTCTTTTAAAACAGGTTCTAATAACGGATGGTCGTAAACAACCTTTACTTTTTTATGTTTTCTTTTAATAAATTCATCCAACATCCCGCTTCCAATAGGTCCCGGACGATATAAAGCAAGCAAAGCAATTAAATCAAAAAACTCTGCCGGTGCCATTTTACGCAACAGGTCTTTCATCCCGGAACTTTCTAATTGAAAAATTCCTGTTGATTCGGCTTTGCAAAGAAGTTGATATGTTTTCTCATCGGTTAAAGGAAAATCTTCTTCTGTATTTATTTTTTCGTTTTTTTTGTTTTCTTTAATTAAATTTATTGTTTTTTGAATTACAGTAAGCGTACGCAGTCCGAGAAAATCCATTTTTAAAAGACCTAATTTTACTAAACTCTTTCCCTCATACTGAGTAGTAATAATATCTTTAGACCCTTTAGCAAAAGGGACATAATTAGTCATATCATCTTTAGAAATAACTATTCCTGCTGCATGCACACCTGTATGCCTTTTCAATCCTTCTAGTTTAGAGGAAATTTTTATTAAACGAGCAATTTCTTCATTTTCTTTTGCCTGTTTGGCTAATTCTTCCACTTTTTTTAATGCTGAATAAATACTTTCTCCAAAAGGAATTTGTTTAGCAATTTTATCTACCTGGGATAAAGGAATATTTAATACCCGGCCTACATCCCGAATAACTAAACGCGCCTGCATACTTCCAAAGGTAATAATCTGAGCAACATTCTTTTCTCCGTATTTATTCTTTACATAATTTATTATCTCTTCTCTCCCTTCATCCGAAAAATCTATATCCAGATCCGGCATAGAAACCCTGTTGGGATTTAAAAATCTTTCAAATAAAAGGCCGTATTTTAAAGGGTCAATATTAGTGATTTCTAAAGTATAAGATACGACACTCCCTGCACCTGAACCCCTTCCCGGACCAACAGGAATGTTACGCTGTTTTGCATGCTGAATAAAATCCCAGACAATTAAAAAATAAGCGGAATATCCCATCTGTTTAATAATATCAAGCTCATATTGCAAACGCTTCTCTATCAGGGAAGAACCCAAACCATAGCGTTTCTTTACTCCTTCCCTGCACAATTTCTCTAAATAAGAATCAGGAGAAAATCCGGAAGGAACATTATAATGAGGCAAATAAATTTTCCCAAATTCTAATTCTAAATTACATTTTTCCGTAATTTCAATAGTATTACTTATGGCCTGGGGAACATACGCAAATAATTGTTTCATTTCTTCCGGAGATTTAAAATAAAACTCTTCTGTGCTCAAACGCATCCGGGTAGGATCATCAATAGTCTTACCAGTGCCAATACCTAATAAAACTTCATGACTTACAGCATCTTCTTTAAAAAGATAATGGGTATCATTGGTAGCGACCAAAGGAGCATTGCATTCTTTGGATAAGGGAAGGAGATTTTTTATTATTTCTTTTTGCTCACTAATCCCATGGTCCTGGAGCTCTAAATAGAAATTTTCTTTTCCCAAAATATCCTGATAAACAGTAATCATTTCTCGTGCTGCATCGATATTACCCTTTAAAATCAACTGGGGAATCTCCCCCTTCATGCAACCGGAAAGGCCGATCAATCCTTCACTATACTGTGCTAAAACCTCTTTATCTATACGCGGGCGATAATAAAATCCTTCTAAATATCCTATACTTGCTAAATGTATGAGATTTTTATATCCAATTTCATTCTTAGCTAAAAGGGTTAAATGAAAAGCAGCTTGGGATATTCCGGAGCTTTTCTTATTTAACCTTGATTGCGGAGCGATATAAACTTCGCTACCAATAATCGGCTTAATTCCTATTTTTACACAGGCCTGGTAAAATTCAATAACACCAAACATATTTCCATGGTCGGTTATAGCCAGAGCAGGCATCTTGTATCTTTCTGCTTGCTGCAGAAAATCTCCTGCTTTACCGGAATCATTTAAAATACGGCAGGCACCATCTAAAAGACTGTATTCGGTATGATTATGCAAGTGAACAAAATCAGAATGTTTCATATTTTCTCTCGGGTAAATCAATCTAAACAATTATACCTTTTATTCTTTCCTTTTCAATTTCAGGTTTTTAATTAAACTACTTTTATAGTCAAAAGTCAAGAAAAAAGGGTCCCTTTCTGTTAAAAAGGAACCCTTCTGAAAACTATTTTATTTTACATCTTTTACATCAATTCCTACTCCTTACTTAATACATTCCTCCCATTCCTCCCATTCCTCCGCCTGGAGGCATTGGAGGCATAGCCATTTTTTCCTTCTCAGGAATATCTGTAATTAAAACCTCGGTAGTAAGTAACAAAGAAACAATACTGGCCGCATTTTCCAAAGCGGTTCGAATGACTTTAGCCGGATCAACAATTCCACTTTTTATCATATCTACATATTCTCCGGTCTCCGCATTTAAACCAATTCCTGCTCCTCCGTTTTTTACTTTATCCACCACTACTGAATCCTCTAATCCTGCATTAGTAGCTATTTGCCGAATAGGATCTTCCAAAGATCTTTTTATAATATTAATCCCAATTTGCTCATCGGCATCACTGACTTTCATTTCATCTAAAAGAGGAATTGCATTTAAATAAACTACTCCGCCGCCGGGAACAATCCCTTCTTCAACACCTGCCCGGGTAGCATGCATCGCATCTTCCACTTTGAACTTCTTTACCTTCATTTCAGTTTCTGTAGCAGCTCCCACATTAATAACCGCTACTCCACCTACTAATTTGGCCAATCTTTCCTGTAATTTTTCCTTATCATAATCAGAGGTGCTTTCCTCAATTTGTTTTTTAATCTGGCCAACTCTTTTTTTAACTTCACTGCTGTCACCGCCACCACCGACAATAGTAGTATTTTCTTTATCGATAATCACCCTTTTGGCCTGGCCTAACATCTCTAGCGAAGCTTTTTCTAATTTTAATCCCAAATCCTCAGAAACAACAGACCCACCGGTAAGAATAGCAATATCCTCCAACATTTCTTTGCGCCGGTCACCAAAACCAGGAGCCTTCACTGCTACTCCCTTAATCGTCCCCCGTAACTTATTTACCACTAAGGTAGCTAATGCTTCTCCATCTACGTCATCAGCAATTAGTAAAAATGGTCTTCCTGTTTTGACTATCTTTTCCAGGGGAGGAAGTAATTCCTGCATAGAACTTACTTTTTTATCGGTAATAAGAACTTGCACATCTTCCAATACACATTCCATCCTTTCCGGATCAGTCACAAAATAAGGAGAAAGATATCCACGATCAAATTGCATACCCTCGACCACTTCCAAAGTAGTCTCTGCTGTTTTACCTTCTTCTACGGTAATTACCCCGTCTTTTCCTACTTTTTCCATGGCATCAGCAATCAAATCCCCTATTTCTTTGCTATTGGCGGAAATAGAAGCTATCTGAGATGTCTCTTCCTTACTTTTTACCTGTTTACTTGCTTTTTTTATTTCTCCAACTACTGTTTCTACCGCTTTGTCAATTCCTTTTTTAATATGAATTGGATTTGCTCCGGCAGTAATGTTTTTCAGTCCTTCTTTTAAAATAGCCTGCGCTAATAAAGTTGCGGTAGTCGTCCCATCCCCGGCTACATCATTAGTTTTGGAAGCAACCTCTCTTACTAATTGAGCTCCCATATTCTCAAAGGGATCTTCTAATTCAATATCCTTAGCAATAGTTACCCCATCATTAGTAATAGTGGGAGAACCAAATTTTTTATCCAACACAACATAATGCCCTTTTGGTCCCAAAGTTACCTTTACTGCATTAGCTAATTGGTCAACACCTCTCTTCATTGCTTGCATAGCATCATCTTTATACTTTAATTGTTTTGCCATTTTCTTTCATCTCCTTTCTTTTTATCTTTTTTTATTATTCTATTATTGCTAAAATGTCGTCCCTGTCTAAAATTTTATGTTCCACATCGCCGATTTTTATTTCGTCGCCGCCATATTTTTTAAACAAAATCTTTTCTCCTATTTTTACATCCATAGGAATTTTTTTTCCTTCATCGGTTATTTTACCTGTACCTAAGGCAATTACCTCTCCTTCCTGAGGTTTTTCTTTTACCGTATCAGGGATAATAATTCCTCCTTTCTTTACTTCTTTTGCTTCTGTGGGTTTTACTAAAACCCGATCACCCAATGGCTTTACTTTCATTTTCTCTTTACTCCTTTCCTAAATAAATTTTTTATTTTCTCTACTTAAAGTGCCTATTCCTTTTCTTTTCCTTAAAAAAAATAATTAGCACTCAAGTAACAAGAGTGCTAATTATAGAAAAATATTAAATCTTTGTCAAGATTTTTTTTTAGAGATAATATTTTCAAAAAAACCTGTCATTAAACTATATGCCATTATTACATAATGTCGACGATAAACAAATTGCGATTAAAAAACAGAAGGTTGATAAAATTATAAATTTAAAATTTATTGGAAATTCAATTTAAAAAAGTATATTAAAAAGAACAAGATGAATTGTTTAATAAACAGCTTTGTTTTAGATTTCACAGCCAATCCCTTTCCCTTTATTTGACTATGGCTATTTTACCTTTCTTCTTTTCTCCTGCTTTATTAGTTATTAAATAGATATATATTCCACTGGCTATCTTTTTCCCTTTTTTATTTCTTACATCCCATTCCGCCATTCCGCCAATTTGTTCTTTTATCACTTTTATCAATTTCCCGGAAATGGTATATATTTTTATTGTACTATTCTCGGTTAAATTCATAAATATTATCCGGCTATGACCGGAAGAAGATTTATATGGATTAGGATAGGCTTTAGTATACGACAAATTGTCATAAACCTCCGGAGATTGTATTGCTATTGCACCATTTGTACCATTACTGTCGATAATCGCAGCATCTTTATCACACATAACTATTTGATTTAATGTTACCGGAGCTACGCCGGGCACAGCTGTAGAAGCAAGCTTAAAAATCAATTGGGCAATTCTTCCCTGACCAATACTATTTTGACTTTCTGTTCCTGCTGCATAAACAAGAACCCGTACTTTGCCGGGACTAATAGCACTAAATTCTAATCCTTTTCCTGCTGCTTGCGCCGCTGCTCCAACCTCTACCCTTTCCAAAATTAAATTACCTGCACTAAAGTTCACATCAAATTGCAATGCAGCAACCTCCTCTCCGCCTCCCGGAGATAAATCAGCGCCAATATTAATCTCCGGCGTTTTTCCTAAAATCCCCGTGCCTTCTCCCATAGTAATATTAGCTGCGTTCACCTTGTTAATCCAGACCATCATAAACAAAAAGACCATAAAGATTTCTACACTTCGTTTTATTCCCTTTAAAATTGTTTGATTCATTTTATTGATCCTTTTATACTCCTTTATATTTAATTCCTAATTATTACTTTTTTAATTTATTTTCTGCTTTCTTCTTTAATTTTTTAGCACTTTTATGCGTAGGTCTTAATTTTAAAATTGCTTCCATTTGAGATATTGCCTGCATATATTTACCGCTTTTATAATATTCAACCCCTTCTCGATAAAATATCCTTATTATCGCTGCTTTTTCTAATTTTTTTGCTTTTTGGTGAGCGGGATTTAACTTTAAAACCTTCTTCAGCTGTTTAAGCGTTTGTTTATATTTTTTTTGCTTATATAATTCCAGACCCTGGACGTAATATTTTTCTGCTTTTTTAATTATTACTTTTTTCTCTTTTTTACTTATTTTTTTTACTTTTTCAATTTTTTCTGTTTCCCCCCCAAACTTCGTTCCCAGAGAAATACGATGGGTATCTCCCAAATCCCCATAAGGCACCCAGGCATAATTAACCTCCAGGCCATGCAAGATAAATCCCATTCCACCGGAAAATCCGGAAAAAGCATCTAGATCTTCAGTGGTATTAGTTTTATATCCTACCCGGCAAGCAATGGGAAAATTTTCAATTCCTTTGAAAGAATATTCACTTCCCACACGAAAACTGATATCTTCATCGACAGGAGCTACAGTATCTAAAGAAAGAATTATCTTTTCATTCAATTTATAACCCACTCCTAATCTTATTGTCATCGGTAAAGGAGCACTCTCTTCGATAAATGTTATCTCCGGCCCAAGGTTTTGCACTGCTAATCCCAACTGCATCTTGTCCTCTAAAAATTTATGCATCAGGCCTAAATCAACTGCATATCCTGTAGCCGATTCATCCCCTATTTCCTGTTTAATAAACTTTAGATTTATTCCGCTTTTTACCTTCCCAAACTCTCGAGCATACGCAACATTTATTGCTACATCATAAGGACTGAATGTCCCTTCTTTCTCTCCATATTCATTCATTTTATCAATTCCGGACATTGAGAGATAATTAAGGCTTGTTCCTATAACCCCTCCCAAAAACGGCCGGGCAAAAGCAACATAATCATAATTCATCTCTTCCAGCCATACTGTATGCATCGCGTAAACATGGATATTGTCTACATAATTCAAACCTGCCGGATTCCAATAAATAGCATTCACATCATCCGCTACCCCGCTATAAGCTTCTCCCATTCCAATGGCTCTTACTCCACATCCTATCTTTAAAAACTGTGCCCCGGCTGTCCCTTCTTCCCCTCCTGCTGCATAAGCAGTTGCAGATAAAAAACAAATACTTACCAATAATAATAAATTTACCTTAATTTTATTTATTTTCTTACTCATACTTCCCTCCTGTTTTTATTTATGTTAAACTCCATGGTTATTTAATTATAGCTATCTTTCCGGATTTTTTATTGCCCTTTTCATCAACAATAACATAAATATATATCCCGCTGGCTATTTCTTTACCATCTTCGTTTTTTACATCCCAAAACACCCTTCCCTCGGCACCAACATCTATTTCTTTTACCAATTGGCCACTCAATGTATATATCTTTATCTTTGAACCTTCGGTTAAAAAATTAAAGATTATTCCCGAAAAAGAATTTCCTTTGTATGGATTAGGATATGCCTTTACCTGAGAAAGATCTTCGGTAAAAGTAATTTCGGATTGTTCAATAATAAAAGAATAAGCATGTTGAGGCATTACATTAACCGGATCAGCTAAATCATAAGCATCTATAGTTACATTAATTTTCTGTCCATAAGAAAAATCCACAAGTGGATTGTAACTTAAAACATATTCTGCCGGGGTACCGGTAATG
>JAGLHV010000006.1 GCA_023143305.1 bacterium
ATAATTGCCGTTTTTGGCTTTGTCATTCCCGAAATCTTTTATCGGGAATCCATTTTCCGACGATAATATTTTACTGGATCTCCGGGTCAAGCCCGAAGATGACAGAAAAAAGCAGTTATGACACAGTCTGGAAAGCAGGAATCTATTTATATTTAAAAACATCTTTCAGGTGTTTCGAAAAATATTCCTGTCAAAAAAAACATTATGTGATTTTGTTTTCGCAATAAAAGACGGAATTACTCCCGTAAACTCAAATTTACCGATTATTTTTCCCTGGTCATTAATTCCTTCCTGAATGAATTTGAAAATATCGGTTATTGTAATTATATCCCCGTTAAAACCGGTTATTTCACTAATACAGGTTATCTTTCTTGTCCCGTCACCCAAACGATTTTGCTGAACAATAATATTAATAGTACTGGCAATTTGGTCACGAATAACCCGTGAAGGAAGTTCCATCCCCGACATTAATGCCATTGTTTCTAAGCGGGATAAAGAATCCCGGGGACTATTAGCATGTAAAGTAGTCAATGACCCTTCATGTCCCGTATTCATCGCTTGTAACATATCTATTGCCTCTCCTCCCCTGCATTCACCAATAATAATTCTATCCGGGCGCATTCTTAAACAATTAATAAGTAACCTGCGAATAGAAATCTCACCCTCTCCTTCAATGTTCGGTGGACGGGATTCTAATCTAACTACATGTTTCTGCGGCAACTTTAACTCGGCAGAATCTTCTATAGTGATAATTCGTTCATCCTGAGGAATAAAAGAAGAAATAATATTCAAAAGCGTTGTCTTGCCCGACCCGGTACCACCCGAAATAATAATGTTTTTTTTCAGTTGAACACAAATCCGGATAAATTCTATCATTTCTTTACTTATCGAACCTAAACCAATTAAATCATCGGGAATAAGTTTCTTTTGGATAAATTTACGAATAGTTACTACCGGCCCATCTAAAGCCAAAGGAGGAATAATAGCATTGACCCGGGAACCATCTTTTAATCGCGCATCCACTAACGGAGAACTTTCATCTATATGTCTTCCCAAAGGAGCAACTATTCTTTCAATAATAGTAAGAATCTGCCGATTGCTGGATAACTTAATTCCGGTTAATTTAATTTTTCCCTGCTGTTCGATATATACTTCATCTTTCTTATTAACCATTATTTCAGAAACAGCAGGGTCCCGCAGAAGTTTTTCCAAAGGGCCTAAACCTAAAATGTCATCCAACAATTCCAATATTATCTTTTCCCGTTGTTGGCGATCAGTAACAAAACCTCCTTCTTCGTTTAATAATCTCTCCACCATTTCTTTAATTTTTTGTTTAATTTCTTTGCCTTTTTCTAAATTATTTCCTGCTTCTTTAAAATTTAATCTTTTTAAATCCATTTCACTAATCAACCGCTCTTGAATAAGTAATTTCAACCGGTCAATTTTATCATCCATCAATTGTTTGTTTTTTATATTATTCTGATCATTATCCTCATTGTTTTTTAATTTTAAACTATTAGTATCGGAAAAATTCTTTTCAATATGGGTTGACCGCCCTTTACCTAACCCCTCTGCTACAAAAATGTTTTCTTCTAATAATTTACATGTTAAACCTTGTACGGATTTATAAAAGGGAATCTGCCTAAAATTAAACTCATTGGTAATGCCCTTATTTATGGTACTAAATGAAGCTTTTTTATGATTATCACCACTAATCCGGTAGAATAGTTGTTTTTTTAAATAATTTTCTACTTTTGAGGAAGAAATACCTTCTTCTGTATTTCCTTCGTTCAACACTATTTTTATTGATTGTGGGGCATAGTGAAGAGAATAAAGCATAGAAAGAATTCCCTTTGCTCCTTCTAAAGACAAATAATCCGGAGTAACTATTAAAACTATTAAATTAGAACTATCAAGTAAAGCAAGGGAATTTTCATTAAAATCATTATCTAAATTTATTAAAGTATAATTATATATTTGTGACAGGAGATTTACTATTTTTATTAAATGCTCCGGCCTTATCCCGGATATCTCACTCCAATTAAAACATCCGCTCAATAAATCTATCCCGGAAGGATGGGTATCAAAATATCCCTCCATCATCCGGGCATTTAACTGGTCAATGAAAGGAAGTAATGAAATAAAATTCTTTTCCCGGGAAAAATTAAACAAAATTTTCATTTTACCCTTAATCGGGAAAAGACTGAAATCAAATAAAGCAACTTTTTTTCTGGTTTCTTGTTTTAAGCTAATGGATAACGAAGCTATAAGTAAAGCATTTATCTGGCTCCCTATATCTAAAACAGAAATAACTTTACCCGGCATAAAAAGTTTCTCCTTCATAATCAACTTCCCCACAGCAAACTGCGGGCCCCTTCGACTCCCTGCGACGGAGTTTATATCAATTCGACTACAGAGTTTTGTCAGTGAGCTGAAAAAACTCTAAGCATCATTGAATCAAAGTTGCTTTTAAATTTACTATCCTTTCTTAAAACAAATGTAAGAAACCAACCGTCTTTCATTTTTTAATAAGTATACCTTCTTGAATGAATATTTAATAATAAGCCTATAGCCACCATGGCGGAAACCAAAGCAGACCCACCATAACTAAACAGGGGTAAAGGTAAACCGGTTATCGGCATAATTCCCATTACCATACCAATATTTATTATTGCATAAAATAAAAACATACAGGAAATGCCTGCTGCCAGAAAACTACCAAACTTATCTCTTGCTTCTACAGCTATTTTTAATCCCCGCCAAATAATAATAAAAAATAAAAAAAACACTAAACCCGCACCTAAAAAACCCCATTCCTCTGCAACAACAGAAACAATAAAATCCGTATGCTGTTCCGGTAAAAAACCTAATTGCGTTTGAGTGCCGTTCAAAAATCCCTTGCCTAAAAACCCTCCCGACCCAATAGCAATTTTAGACTGAATAATATGATACCCTGAACCCAATGGATCTATCTGGGGGTCCAGAAAAGCTAACAGGCGTTTTTTCTGATATCCCTTTAGTAAAAAATTCTGCACCAAACAAGAAGAAACGCATCCCCCTATAACCAGAAAAGAAGTTATCATAAAATTATTAAAATTTATCGCAAATTTCAAATCGATCAAAAGATAAAAAATTACTGACAAAATAACAAGTATTACCAAAATAAATATTATTCCCTGCAACCAATGACTTGTAGCCATTGATATAAATTTTAAAACTACCGAATTAATTAAGATATCCTGATGAAAAGAAAGATAGGTAATCAACAAAGGGATCCCAAAAGTAATTACCCCATACAGAAGAAAAGATAAAAGGTAAAGATATTTTGTGCCTCCGATAAACAGCATTACCATCCATATGGGAACTAATACCATTGCTGAACCAAAATCCGGTTGCCCCAGTATTAAAAGTATCGGCAGGAATACAATTAAAAAAGGAATAAACAAACTCTTAAAACGATACATCTGACGATGATTTTTTTCTAAATAAATTGCTAAAGCAAAAATAAAAGGAATTTTAGAAAATTCAGAAGGTTGAAAAGAAAAATTACCAAAAGAAAACCAACTTTGTGCTCCCCGCACAGTTTTACCAAAAAAAAGGACTAAAAGCAACAAAATCAAAGAGAAAAAATAAAGAGAATAACCATATTGCCTGAATATTTGATAATTCACCCCCATAGCAATAATCATTAGCCCAAACCCTAAACCTACTGCAATCAATTGTTTGGTCCAAATAGGGGAAACTATTTTTCCACGATGAATAGCGCTAAATATAAATAATATTCCTAAAACAATCACCATTACCATAGAAAAAAAAAGCACATAATCAAATTTTCTGGCAATATTTTTAAAGGCCATTTTTTTCCTTTCCTGTTTTTAAAATATACTCATTTCCTTTGTGTTCATTTAAAAACTGAGCATACCCTTCTAAAACTTTACGCGCTACAGGTGCAGCATCAGACCCTCCGCTTCCGCCGTGCTCAAGAAAAACACAAATTACTATTTGAGGGTCTTCTACAGGGGTAAAACAAACAAACCAGGCATGATTTTCTCCATGAGGATTTTCTGCTGTTCCCGTTTTTCCCCCGATAGAAAGATTTTTTAAATAAGCAGCCCGGCCTGTACCCTTTTCTACGGTACTTTTCAAACTTTTCTTCAGAATATTTAACGTGCTCTCTGATATTTTTATGTCTCTTATTTTATAAGGTTTTATTTCTTTTATCAAGTGGTTTTTATCACCTATAATTTTTTTTACTATATAAGGGCGATATAATTTTCCACCGTTAACTACAGCACAAACCATGTTGGCTATTTGTAATGGTGTAGCTAAAAGGTAGCCCTGTCCAATACTTAAATTCAATGTATCCCCATCAAACCATGGATCACCGATTTTTTTTCTTTTCCACTCAGAAGAAGGAACAAGCCCTCGTTTTTCTGAAGGCAAATCAATTCCTGTTTTTTCTCCTAAGCCAAATTCTTTAGCATACTTAGATATATTTCTTACACCCAGACTCAAACCCATATTATAAAAATATATATCACAAGAATTAGCCATTGCCTGGATAAGATTTTGTTTTCCGTGCCCTTCTCTTTTCCAGCATCTGAAAACCCGTTCTTCCCGGCCGCAGGTTAAAAACCCTTTACAAAAAAAAGTATCATTAAGATTAATTTTTTCTTCTTCTAAAGCAGCAAGGGTTACTAAAATTTTAAATACCGAACCCGGTGCATACTGAGCCTGAATTGCCCGATTTAATAAAGGATATGCAAGGGAAGTAAAAAAATGATTCCATTTTTTGGAAGCTAAAGGAACAGTAAAAATATTCGAATCAAAATCCGGTTTGCTAACTAAACTTAAAACCTCACTATTTCGGGGATCTAA
Organism: bacterium; assembly: GCA_023143305.1. GTDB lineage: Bacteria > CBDUZB01 > JAGLHV01 > JAGLHV01 > JAGLHV01 > JAGLHV01. The sequence continues at coordinate 4,879 of JAGLHV010000006.1, forward strand.
AATTATTATTACCCCGGGACTATCTCCCAGAGCATCCTCCGACAATTCCTGTAATTTTTTATCAATAGTAAGAATCAGGGTATGCCCTTTTACCGGTTTTATCTCCCGCAATACGCGTAATTCACGACCGACAGCATTGACCTCTATCTGTTTACCCCCCTCTATGCCCCTTAGTTCGGAATCGTAAATTTTCTCAATACCTATTTTTCCCACAACATTTCCCTGCTTGCATTCACCCCCTCTATCTCTTAATTCATCAGCATTTATCTCTCCTATATATCCTAAAATATGGGAAGCAAAGTTTTTACGGAGATAGTACCTTACTGTTTCCGTTTGAATAGTAATCCCGGGAATATTAGGCTTTTCTTCTGCAAACTGAAACATCTTTTTTCTTTCAATATTTTCCATCAGGCGAGCGTAAGTAAAAGGGTATCTTTTTTGAAAGGAAATCTTCCGGATAAAATATTCTTTATCTCTATCCAAAATATCACTTATCTTATTTACGGATTTTGTTATATCATCATCGGACAAATTAAAAGGAGAAAAGAGAAGAGAAAAAGCACTACGGCTATCTGCTAAAACCACTCCGTTTCTATCTAAAATAGCACCCCGGGGAGCTTGTTGAAAAAGGATTTGAATACAATTATTTTTCGAAATTTTCTTAAAATACCGTTTATTTATAATTTGTAATTGGAAAAGCCTTAAATAAAGAACAAAAAACACAAAAACTAAAAAAAACTTTACCAAAAAAGCTCTGTTTTTAAACCTTTGATACTCAAATCTATTACTTTCAATCTGCCACATACATCTCCTCCCTCCATAATTTCGCCCACCGGATAAACATAACGAAACATAAGGGAGCAAGTAATCCATTATATAAAGGTAAAAACAACAATGTTTTTCCTAAAATTATTTCTTTTCCTTCCCCGAAAATCTTTGTCAACATCCAAAAACCAAAACAATAAAATAAAGTAATAATAAAAACCAATAGTATCTGTACCAAAATATTATCTTCGTCTACTTTTTTTTTCAATAATCCCACAAAAAACCCAATCCCGGTAAAAAGTAATGCATTAGCCCCAAATATACCAATAGAAAAAGAATCTGCCACTATCCCAGTAACAAAACCCATAATTTGCCCTTTATAGGAACCTTTCAAAAAAGAAAACCAGATAATTAAAATTAATAATATATTAGGAATTACGCCAAGGAAAGAAATTCGCCAGAGAAAAGAAAACTGAATAGTCACCACCAAAATAAAAGTAGAAATCCAAAATAAAAATCTTTTCATCGTTTAATTACTAAAACATCTGATATCCGATTAAAATTTATAGCCGGAGAAATCAGAGCCCTTCTAAAATGTTCAGAAGAATTCTCCTTAAGTACATTTTTAACTTCACCAATTAATATCTGTCCGGGAAAAACCCCGCCATATCCGGAAGTTACTATCTGGTCACCTATCCTGACATCTGCTTTAGAGCTAAGATACTTCATTACTAAACTTTCCTGATTCTGCCCTTCAATTAATCCATCTTCTTTATTTCTTTTTATATAAGCTGCTATTGCCGAATTATTATCCGTAATTAACAAAACTTTGGATGAAAAAAAAGAACTTTCTATAACCCTGCCAATCACCCCTTCTCGTCCCTGTTGATAAGTAATTACTATATCATCCTTGCTTATTCCATCTTTTGTGCCTTTATTAATAACTATCGCATTATACCAGCTATTAGGTTCCCGTCCAATCATTCTGGCTACCACTTGTTTTCGGTAAGACAGATTACTCTCATATTGAACTATTTCTTCTAATCTTTTATTTTCTAACCTTAATTTTTCAAAATAGATTTCTTTTTTTATAAATCTTTGAATGTCTTTTTTTAATTCAATATTTTCCTTATAAATCAAACCCATACTATAAATTCTTTCTGTCACACCCTGGCTTTGTTTTAAAACATTGTCTATATATTCAGGTGTGGCAGAAAAAACGTAAAAAATAACATTCCTGACAATTCCTACTTCCGAATCCAAACGCAAAGACATAAAAAGAACAGAAACAAATATTAAAGAAAAAAAAACAAACATAGTTTTCTTTTTTTCTATAAATTCTGCCACTTAGCTATTGCACTCCCCTCTCTATTAACTTCTTATCTTTCCTGAGAGCATCTAATTCTTCAAGATATTTTCCCGCACCCAGAGCAACACAGGTCAACGGATCAGGAGCAATACTTACCGGAAGTTCTGTTTCCTTTTTGATTAATTCAGGTAATCCTTTGAGTAAAGCCCCACCTCCGGCTAAAATAATTCCTCTATCTACTAAATCCGCAGATAATTCTGCAGGGGTTTCTTCCAAAGTATTTTTTATAACTTCTACAATGGTCTTTATCGGCTCACTCAAAGCTTTACCTACTTCTTCAGAACTAATTTTAACTGTTTTGGGTAAACCGGAAACCAAATCTCTCCCTTTTACCTCTACTGCCTCTACTTCAGCAAACTGAGGAGAAACCGAACCAATATTAATTTTCACATCTTCTGCTGTCCGCTCCCCAATCAAAAGATTATATCTCTTCTTAAAATATTGAACTATAGATTCGTCCATTTCATCCCCGGCTACTCTTGCTGAATTAGTAACTACCATTCCTCCCAGAGAAACTACAGCTACTTCTGTTGTCCCTCCTCCTACATCTACAATCATATTTCCCGCCGGTTCATACACCGGAATATCAGCACCAATTGCTGCTGCCATAGGTTCCTCAATTAAATGAACCTCTCTGGCACCTGCCTGAGCAGCCGATTCCCTTACTGCTCTCCTTTCTACCTCTGTAATCCCTGAAGGAACCCCTATTACTATCCGCGGATGAAGTAAAGCTCTCCGATTATGCACTTTTTTAATAAAATAACGAATCATTCTCTCTGTAATCTCAAAATCAGCAATTACTCCATTGCGCATAGGACGAACAGCTATAATATTAGCCGGGGTTTTCCCAATCATTCTTTTTGCTTCCAGTCCTACAGCCAGAACATTTCTTGTTTCACTGTCAATAGCTACAACAGAAGGCTCTCGTAAAATTATCCCCTCCCCTTTTACATAAACCAGGGTATTGGCCGTTCCTAAATCAATTCCCATATCATTAGAAAATAATCCAAATAAATAATTAAACATTCCAACCTCCACTATAAAATTTAAAATATTTATTAATATTGCAATTGCATGTGATATAATAACAGAAAACGAGGAAAGAATAAAATAAAAGGAAAAACAAAGGATTAAATTATTATACCAATCGAATCATACAAACCCGTGCCCCATCCCCGACACGAAAACCAAGTTTTAAAATACGGGTATACCCTCCATTCCTCTGAGCATACCGAACAGCTAAAACATCTATAAGTTTTTTTACCACTTCTTTATTAGTTATATCCCGTTTAATTATTCTGCGAGCAAAGGCATCGCCTTTCTTAGCACGGGTAATAATCTTTTCAGCAAATCGTTTTAACTCCTTCGCTTTAGCTTCTGTAGTTTTTATTTCCTCATATTTAAATAAATCACTTGCCAGATTACGAAATAAAGACTTTCTTTCTGCCGTTGTTCTTCCTAATTGCCTCCCTACTTTAGCTCTTCCCATAAAATCATTTCCTCCAAACCTAATTATTAATTTACACCTTCCTTTAACTATATACTCTCAACTTCTTCCTACATATTTAAAGAAAGCCCTAATTCTTTAAGTTTCTTTTTTATTTCCTCTAAAGACTTTCTTCCAAAATTTCTACGGTGCAACAAATCATCTTCTTTTTTCTTTATTAAATCCCCTAAAGTTTTTATCTTTGCTTCTTTTAAACAATTAGTAGCCCGCACGGAAAGTTCTATAATTTCTACTGATTGCCCAAGTAGTTCAGGAGAAGGCCCTTCCTCCTTTATTTCTTTTTCTCCTATTCCTTGCTTTTTCTCTACTACTTGATCTTCATCGAAATTAATAAAAATAGTTAGAGAATCTTTCAATATCTTAGCCGAATAAGCAAGAGCATCCTGGGGCAAAACACTACCGTCCGTCCATATTTCCATAATTAATTTATTATAGTCGGTTACCTGTCCTATTCGAGTATTTTCCACCTCATAATTCACTCTGACTACCGGACTAAAAATAGCATCTACTGCTATTGTGCCTATAGGATGTTCTTTCTTTTTATTCTTATCACTGGAAACATAACCACGACCTTTACTTACTTCTATTTCCATTTCTATTTTTCCATTATTATCTAAAGTAAGAATATGTTGATCTAAATTAATAATTTCCACGTTGGAATTAGTTTTTATGTCCTTAGCCTTTATCTCCCCTTCCTGGGATAATTCCAAATAAAGTGTTTCCGGACCGGAAGAATATAGTTTAAAACGTAATAATTTAAGATTTAATATTATATTAATTACATCTTCTACTACTCCCGGTAAAACAGAAAATTCATGCATTGCCCCTTTAATTTTCACCGCAGTTACTGCCGCACCCTCTAAAGAAGAAAGAAGAATTCTGCGCAAGGAATTACCAATTGTATGCCCATATCCTCTTTCAAACGGTTCAGCAATAAATCTTCCATACATATCAGAACTTTTGTCTTTATCAATACTCAGTGCTTCAGGGATAACTAAATCTTTAAACATCATCTTTTTTATGCCCCCTCCTAAGAAATCTTAAAGTATTTATTATTTATCTACTACTTAAATTCTACAAGTACTTATTTAGAATATAATTCTACAATCAACTGCTCTTTTACCGGTATGGACATTTCTTCTCTCTTGGGTAAATTAAGAACAGTCCCTTCTAATTTTTTCTCGTCAAATTCTAACCAAGAAGGCAATCCTCTTTTTTTACTTTCTTCCAATGCACTCTTAATCTGAACATTTTTTTTGCTTTTTTCCCTAAGAATAATTTTATCCTGAGGTTTCACACTATAGGAAGGAATATCCACTCCTTTCCCATTTATTAAAAAATGCTTGTGCCGAATAAGCTGGCGTGCTTCCCTTTTCGAATGTGAAAAACCCAAACGAAAAACGATATTATCAAATCTTAACTCCAGTTCCAGCAGTAAATTTTCTCCGGTCAATCCCTTTTTTTTCTCTGCCCGGTGAAAATATCTGCGAAACTGACTTTCTAAGACCCCGGCCATTCTTTTAGCTTTTTGTTTTTCCCTTAATTGTAATGCATACTCCGAAACTTTAGTTCGTCTCTTTTGCTCCTTTTGCCCGGGAGGTTCTTTCCCTTTCTCTAAAGAGCATTTAGGAGTATAACACTTAATCCCTTTTAAAAACAACTTCGTCCTTTCTCTACGACATAATCTACAAACCGGTCCAATATACCTTGCCATTTTGAATTACATCCTCCTTTATTTTATACCCGCCTCTGTTTCGGTGGACGACAGCCATTATGCGGAATAGGTGTTATATCTTTTATAGATGTAATCATTAATCCTGCCGATTGTAAGGCTCTGATAGCCGTTTCCCTTCCTGACCCCGGTCCTTTAATTAAAACAGAGACTTGTTTTAAACCCATTTCCTGTACTTTTTTCGCACAAGTTTGTGCTGCAATTTGCGCAGCAAAGGGAGTCCCTTTTTTGGTTCCTTTAAACCCAACAGAACCAGCACTCGACCAACTTAAAACTTTCCCCTGATCATCAGTTATCGTTATAATTGTATTATTAAAACTTGACTGAATATGGGCTTGTCCCTGAACTATACCTTTAATTATTTTTTTCTTTACCCCGCCCCTTTTCTTTGGTGGCATTTTTCCTCCTTTTTTCCTTCTTTTTCATTTATAAATTGAACTTATTCTTAATCCTTATTTATAATATAATTAATTGCTACTTTTTTGCAGAACCCGCACCTTTTTGTTTTTGTGCTTGTACACGGGAAGACCCTACTGTTTTTCTATTTCCCCTTTTAGTACGCCCATTTGTACGTGTTCTCTGACCCCTTACAGGCAAATTTCTACGATGTCGTACACCCCGATAACTACGAATTTCCATCAGTCTTCTTATGTTTTGATGGATTTCCCGCCGTAAATCTCCTTCTACTTTAAAATTTTCCTGAATAAAATTATTTAATTTACTTATTTCCGTTTCAGTTAAATTTTTAACCCGGGTACCAGGATCTATTTCCAACACCTTTAAAATCTGAAGAGCTAATACCCTGCCCACACCATAAACATACGTAAGTCCTATTTCTACTCTTTTATCTCGCGGTAAATCCACTCCTACAATACGAGCCATTTAATCCTCCCTCACAATATTTCTTTATCCCTGTCTTTGCTTATGACGCAAATTAGTACAAATAATTTTCATCACGCCTTTTCTTCTTATTCTTTTACATTTTTTACACATTGGCTTAACCGATGATCTAACTTTCATTTTTCTACTCCCTATCCAAGTAAATTACTTTTATTTCGTTCTATATGTAATTCTTCCCCGGGTTAAATCATAAGGCGACAATTCCACTTTCACTTTATCCCCCGGTAATATCCGAATAAAATGCATTCTTATTTTTCCCGAAATATGAGCCAAAACTTTGTGTCCGTTTTCTAATTCTACCCGAAACATTGCGTTAGGTAATGTTTCTAAAACCTTACCTTCTACTTCAATTTTTTCTTCCTTAGTCATATTTAATTCCTTTTATTTTCCTCTGTTTAGGAGAAAGTAATTACCATTCGGTTAATATCTCAGGTCCCTTGCCGGTTATTGCCACTGTATGTTCAAAATGTGCTGACAAGCTTCTATCTTTAGTTACCACCGTCCAATTATCCTCCATAATTTCGATTTCCCATCCACCTACGTTCACCATTGGTTCCAGCGCAAAAACCATCCCTTCTTTCAAGGAAGGACCTCTATGAGGCAAACCATAGTTAGGTATTTGGGGATCTTCATGCATCTCAATACCAATTCCGTGACCTACAAAATCCCGCACCACCGAAAAACTATTAGCTTCTACTTTTGTCTGAACAGCATTAGATATATCACTCAATCTATTTCCGGAACACATTTTATTTATACCGCAATACAAAGACTCTTTAGTAATCCGGATTAATTTCTCCGCTTCTTTGCTTATTTGTCCTACCCCCACAGTAAAAGCCATATCTGCATAGTATCCGTTATATAAAACACCGATATCTAAACTTAAGATATCCCCTTCTTTTAATTTCATCCTCTTAGGAATACCATGCACTACTTCTTCATTAATAGAGGCACAAATACTTGCAGGAAACCCCTTATAGCCCAAGAAAGCAGGATAAGCATTTTTTTTTCTAATTAGTTCTTCTGCCCGTTGATCAAGTTTATGGGTTTCTACTCCCGGTAAAATCTCTTTTTCCAAAATCCTACAAACATCCCTGGCTATATAACAACTTTCTCTTATTTTATTCACTTCAGCATCTGATTTTAATACAATCATTCTTTTATTGCCTTACATAACAGGGAAAAAACTTCTCCAATCGGTTTATTCCCTTCAACGATAAAAAGATTCCCTTGTTTTTCATAAAAAGAAAGAACATCACCTATATGCTTTTCATAAAATAATAAACGCTTTTTTATAGTCAATTCTTCATCATCTTTTCTCTGATAAAGTTCTCCGCTGCAAGAATCACATATATTTTCTTTTTGGGGATGATTAAAAATTAAATGATATCCTTTTCCACATTTTTTACAAATTCTTCTTCCGGATAATCTTTTAATCACTTCCTCTTCTTCTAATTTTATATATAAAACTTCTAAATGTTTTTTGAAACTTTTATCTAAAGATTCTGCTTGACCTAATGTTCTGGGAAATCCATCCAAAACAAATCCTTTACTATTTGACTCCTGCTCTAATTCCCTTAACACAATTTCTACAACTATATCATCAGGGACTAATCCCCCTTCTTCCACTATTTGTTTAACTTTTATACTCAAAGCATCCTTTTTCTTAATTGCTTCGCGAAATATATCCCCCGTAGAAATATGCGGTATTTTATATTTATCCGACAATTTAAGTGCTTGAGTCCCTTTACCCGATCCCGGTGCCCCCAATAAAATTAAATTCATCTTTCTATTTTTTCTCCAATTAACGTCGCCCTTTAATTCGGCCTTTTTTAACAAAACCATCATAATGACGCATAATTAAATGCGATTCTATTTGTCCCATCGTATCCAGCCCTACACCTACGACAATTAATAATGCCGTTCCTCCAAAAAAGAAAGGCGCATTCAACCATGCCCGCAAATAATCCGGTAAAACAGCAATAATTGCTACAAAAACCGCTCCTACCAGAGTTATTCTGACTAAAATTCTATCAATATAATTAGCAGTAGCTTCTCCCGGACGAATACCCGGAATAAACCCGCCCCATTTTTTCATATTATTCGCTAAATCCTGTGGATTAAAAGTAATTGCTGTATAAAAATAACAAAAGAAAATAATCAAAGTCACATAAACTAGCTGATAAATCCAACTCCCCCTTGACCACCAACTGGTAATCAATTTTCCCATTGCTGCTTCAGGAAAAAATTGGGCAATAGTCAAAGGAAAAGAAAGTACACTCACTGCAAAAATTACCGCAATTACTCCTGATTGATCTACCTTCAAAGGCAAATAAGTAGTTTGCCCCCCATACATTTTTCTTCCTACAACCCGTTTAGCATATTGTACGGGAATCCTCCTCTGTGCCTGTTGTACAAAAACAACAACAGCCGTTATCATTAATATTATGGCTAGAAGAATTAAAATAGTAAATAAGGAAATTCCTTCACTCTTCAGAAGAATAAAAATATTTTTTACCGCACCCGGTAATCTATCCACTATCCCGGCAAAAATAATTAAAGAAATTCCATTTCCTATCCCTTGTTCAGTAATTCGCTCTCCCAACCACATAATAAATACTGTTCCTGTAGTTAAAGTTAATACTGTTAACAATTGAAATTTTAACCCGGGATTCACTACTACCGGCGCTTTATTCGGAGCCTCCATTGCCTGCATCATAAAAGTTAATCCAAAAGATTGAATTGAAGCTAAAAACAAAGTTGCATAACGGGTAATTTGTGTAATTTTTTTTCTTCCTTCTTCGCCTTCCTTGGATAATTTTTCCAGATAAGGGATAATAGTTTGTAATAAAGACATAATAATAGAAGCATTAATATAAGGCATAACCCCCATAGAAAAAATAGATAACCGGTTTAATGCTCCCCCTGAAAACATATCCAAAAATCCCAGCAAAGTGTTTGTTTGCGTTTCAAAAAAAGCTTTTAACGCCACACCGTCAATTCCGGGAGTAGGAATTGCTGCTCCTATCCGATAAACAACCAATACACCCAGAGTGAAAAGGATTCTTTTTCTTAATTCCGGTATTTTAAAAATATTACCAAACCCACCAGACATAAAACTTCCTCGCTTTAGTTAAAATTTATTTACTACTTTACAATTATGATAAAAAATCAAACAACCTGGATTTTTCCTCCAGCAGCTTCTATTTTTT
>JAGLHV010000060.1 GCA_023143305.1 bacterium
AATAACCGTATTTATTTTTATGAAGAAAAATTAATTAAAAAGACTTTGTTATCTATAAATAAGTATAAAAATTTTAAATCTTTTTATGAAAAATTGGCTAGAGATATTGATAAACAAATTGTTTTGGAAAAAAAATAAACTAAAATATAAAAAGTATAAAAATTTAAAATAGAATAGGAAAACAGGTGAGAATTTTAAAAATAGTAATAGGCTTATCTTTATTTTTTTTAGGTTTAGGGTTTCTTAATTGGACTAATTGGATAGTCAAAGTAAATTACTGGGCAAGGAAATATGTTTTTTGTGACCGATGGCTTCTTTTCCATCGTAGAAAAATCGGATTTGTTTGTTTGGTTTTATCCATAATTTTATTGTATATGGGTTTTTATAAGTAAGAATTTAAGGGGAAAGGTAAGGATATATAATGTACAGGGTTTTTTCTGTTATTCAAGAGGTAGTTAAAAAAAACAGTCCTGAAATAGAAATAGAAGTTTTTATGACAGAGATAAATCAAACGGATATTGAAGTTAGGGATCAGCAAATTGAGCATTTTAAGTTAGCTAAGAAAAACGGTGTTGGTTTGCGGATATTTCATGGGGGTAGGTTAGGGTTTGCTTATAGTTCAGATATTTCCGATGATGGACTGAGGAAAATGGCCGGGATGGCTATGGACAATATAAAAAGTACTGCAAGGGATGAATATAACGGTTTAGCGGAAATAGAACAAAAACATAAAATGAAAGATATAAAAATAAAGGGAATATATAGTAGTGATTTAAAACAAGTTAGCATTGATGATAAAATTAATAGTGTGAAAGAAATGGAGAAAGTCGCTCTTGCTTATGACAAAAAAATAAAAAAAGTTCTCCATTCCTCTTATATAGATGCACAAAGCCGGGTTAGTATTATAAATTCTTTAGGAATGGAAAAAAGTTATTGGTCTACTTATTGTTCTATAGGAATTAGTGCTGTTGCCGAAGAGAATGCAGAGGTTCAGGTAGGTAGTCATGGGCAGGAAAGAATTAGTTTTGACGGTTTAAATTTTGACCAGGTAGCGAAGAAAGCAGCCCAAAAAGCAGTTGCTATTTTAGGAGCTAAGAAAGTTAAATCTCAGAGGAGTACGGTTGTATTTCCTTCTCAAATAGCATGTAGTTTTTTGGAAATTATTTCTAATGCTTTTTGTGCTGATATGAAACAAAAAGGTAAATCTCTTTTTAAAGACAAAATAGGAAAAAAAGTTAGTTCCCCTTTAATAACTATTATTGATGATGGAACGTTATCCGGGGGGATAGCTACGATTCCTTTTGATGACGAAGGAGTTCCTCCTCAGAGAAGGATTTTAATAAATAAAGGAATTTTGGAAGGATACCTTTATGATATTTATACGGCAAGAAAGGATAATACCCAGTCTACGGGTAATGCTAATCGAAATTCTTTTGCCGGGCTTCCTACTCCTTCTCCTACAAATTTTTTTATAGAAGAAGGAAAAATAACCAAAAAAGAATTAATAGAAAAAGTAAAAAACGGTTTATATGTTATTAACGTTATGGGTATGCATATGGTAGATCCTGTATCGGGAGATTTTTCCATAGGGGTGGAAGGTTTATGGATTGATCAAGGAGTATTTTCATATCCGGTAAGAGGCATAACAATAGCAGGGAATGTTTTGGATTTATTAAATTCAATTGAAGAAATAGGAAATGACCTTGTTTTTCACGATAATTTCGGATCGCCTACTTTAAAAATTTCTGAAATTTGTATTGGAGGGGAATAAAATCTTATTATTTTTCAAAGATCTTTTCTGTGTCTTCCATGTAAATTTTAATATTTGCATCACAAATTAATTTTTCCATCCATGTATCAAAAATAGATGATTGTTTTTTCATAAGGAAGAATTCTTTAAATTCTTCCTTTCCTTTTTTGAAATTATCCGGATATTCTTGTTTTTCTTTATTGTATGTATATTCTAATTCTTTAGTAGTTATTTTTATTGCGGAAAGAAAAAAAGTTTGTAGTTTAAATACAGCTAAAGATTTTTTTCTTGCCGTTTCAAAAGCCTCGGGAGTGGTGTGAAGATATCGCAAGATACGCAAATAAAGAGAAATATCAAATTTTCCGTCTTTTTGGAAAATAGGATAAGAACGAATAGCATTGATTAATTCCTGCTGAGTAATTGTAATATTATATTTTTTAGATTCCTGGTACATAAGTTCTTCTTTAATCATATTTTGAAGTAGCTCTTTTTTAAGAGCATTTATATCAATCTGAGCTGTTTTTTTGTTTTGGCGGTGAAATTCAATAGCTTGATCAAATAGTTGGGAAAAATCTTTTAAGGGAAGGCCTACACCATTGACTTTTCCGATTAAACCTGACTGTCTTTGTAAGAAAAAAGCTCCCCCGAAACCGGCAAAAATAGCTATTATAAAAATAGAGGCAACAAACCATAATATGGTTTTTACATTTTTACGCAAATAATTCATCATTTTAGATGTTCCCCTTTGGAATGAGTTATATATTTTTACAAGTTATTATATTAACTTAAATTTAAAACAAATGCAAGAGTTTTTTGATGCAAAGGAAAGAAGATGTTTTTTGATTTAATTTTTAAAATTTTTATTTTTATATTTTTAGGATTTTGTTTTGGAAAGATAAAGATAAAAAAAATAAATTTAGAGGGTGTTACGCATAAAATAATAGATTTTTTTATTTATTTTGTTTATCCACTCTTTATATTTTTAGTTATTTGGAAAAATAATTCAGACTTGCACTTGATAACAAATATTTTTCTTATTGTCTCAGGAGTGATTTTAGGCGGTGCGTTTTTTTCTTTTTTCTTTTCTTTAGTTATTAGAAAACATTTTAGGGAAATCTGTCTTCCGATAATGTTTATGAATTCAGGGTATTTAGCTATTCCGGTGAATACCTTATTATGGGGAGAGAAAGGTTGTGAATATGCGGTTATTTATGATATAGCGATGGGTTTACTTATGTATACAGTGGGGATATTCTTAATAAGTAAAAAGAGAAATTTTAAACAAATCTTGAAAATGCCTATAATTTATGCGGCAATTTTAGGTCTGTTTTTAAATTATATAAATGTTTCGATTCCCGGATATTTTCATGGTTTTTATAAGATTATGAAAGTATTGATTTTTCCTTTTATCCTTTTTTTAGTCGGGTATCAATTAAGTTTAGTTAGATTTCCGGTTCATTTATTTAAAATGACGGGACTGGGTATAGTTTTGCGTATGGGTGGTGGCGGGCTTGTTGCTTATTTATTGAGCAACTTATTTAATTTATCCGGGGAAATAATTCCCGTACTGATTATGTCTTCTATGATGCCTTCGGCAGTTACTACATATCTTTTGGCTAAAAAATACCATGGAGCGGTTGAGTACACCGCATTCATGGTTATTTTTAGTACTTTAGTTTCACTGGCACTTATACCCATAATAGCTAGTTTTTTTTAGAATTCACATCTAATTCAACGATATTTGATTTTGTTATATTTGTAGTTGTTTTTGGAATTTCTTTTTCTTTGCTCATTGTGCAATTTCCTTCAAAAAGGGCTCCTTCGGAAATAACCAATTGTTGAGCATATATATCTCCATGAACATGGGCTTTAACTTGAATGTCAATATTATGTACGACATGGATATTACCAATAATTTTTCCTCCGATTGTTACTGTTTGTGCTTTAATATTTCCTTTTATTAACCCTTTTTCTCCCAGGACAACCCCACCCTTGTGGCTGATAACATCTCCTTCTATGGTTCCATCAATACGAATGCTGCTTTTAGAAGCAAGAGTTCCTTTTATGTTTGTATCAACTCCAATAATTGTTTCTATTTTGTCATCTATTTTGTCCGCCTCTTTTTTACCATTAAACATTTTTTTTCTCCTTTTTAATAAACATATTTTTATTGTTTTATTTTGCAGGGAAATAAAAGGATTGTTTTTTTTAATCCTATTTTAGATAATAAATAGGATTTACTGCCTTACCCCGTACCCGTACTTCATAGTGGAGGTGATTGCCGGTGGAACGACCTGTATTACCTGTGTAGCTGATAATTTGTCCACGTGTTACATAGTCACCTACTTTAACTAATAGTTTGGAATTGTGGGCATAATAAGTAGATAATCCATATCCATGTTTGATTATTATTACATATCCATATCCCTTTGTTCTATGAGCTACTGTTATTATTCCGTCTGCTGTAGTCCAAACAGGAGAACCTTTACGGTTTGCTATATCTAAACCTGTATGAAACTCGGATTTGTTACTAAACGGAGAAATTCTATAACCAAAACGGGAGCTAATATAACCGTAAGTAGGCCAAATACAGGGAGTGGCTTCTAATATACTTTTTTGCAGAAAAATGCATTTAGATATTTCTAAAAAACTTTTTATTTGTTGATTGGAATTAATTTGCAATTCTTTATTGCTTTTACGAAATTGATTTCTTTGAAACAATTTGTCAACAACTTGCTGTTCGTTTTTGCTGGGACCTCCTTTTCCTAAGTCCAAATAAGTACGAAGATAACTGGCATAAAAGGGATACCGGTTAATTATTTTTTTAGAATTTAAGGCAACCATGTTTCTTAATTGGTAGTCAATTTTTTCTACCTGAGAAATGAGTTCTTGGGATTTGACTGTTTCCTGAATAAAGAATGCTACTTTTTCCTGCAATGCTTTATTTTTCTGTTTAGTGGATAAATAATCTATATGGCGGGTCGTAATGAAAAAAGAACCAACGGTTAATCCTGCCCAGCAAGTAAGGATAAAATAAATAAATATAGAAGGAATACTGACTTTTAGCGGTTTATTGGTGTGGTGGGGAATAAACATAATCGTCAGTTTCTTTTTTATTAATTTATGTAAACTAAATCTCCTCATTCCCTCCCCCTTCGTCGGAAAATTTGAAAACATCCGAATTGTCTTTCAAATTCACCCTTTTAGTCTTCTATTCATTAATATATCATAAAAATAAAGTTTGTCAAGGTGATTATTATTTTTTTTACTTCAAGGGAAAAATATCTAATTCAAAAGATTTTTTAGTATACTTCATTAAGTTATTAAAAGTCAAGATATTTTTTTCAGCAGGGAAGTTTCACGATTGAGCCTGTTGCCGGAATCATCAATTAATGGTTATGTTTATTAACGATAAAAAAGATTGCTCTCGACGGAAATAAAGGATGTAATATGTTTACTATAAAACAGGAGGGAATTTTTTTATGATGGTAATAAAGTCATATCAAAAACAGATGTTTTATAACTTTTTATTTAATAAAAAAAGTGCCGGAAGATTTCTTATTAAGAAGAGTAGAAAAAGTAAGAGATTTAAGGTTTGTTACGGGATTAATTTTGAAGCATTATACTACAGGGCAACCATCAATATTGAGTTCCCCCTTTTGAAAAGGGGGCCAGGGGGATTTTACAAATAATAAATCAGCTTAGAATCCACGCAGTAAGCTGCGGGGAGAATTCATTGCAAAAAAGAGACTTTCCATGGTAAAACTAACCACAAAAATTTTCGGCAAAGAATATAAAATTGAAAACCGCAAAAACCCTGATCAACAACTAAAAGACGATTCAGCAAAGACATCCGTTTCCTCCTGAGGCGCATAGGCATCAGTTACTTTGCTTCGCTCTTACTTCGCAAACAAACCGCACACACTTTCAAAGATCAGCCTCTGGCTAAAAATAATTCCACTCCGGCAAACAAACTTCTCTGTTGATTTTCTCCTTGAATGCTTTTTTAAAATATGATATATAAAAGATGAAAACAGTAAAATAAGAAATTAAAAAACAGGAAAAAGGGTAAAAATATCCAAGCCAACCGGAGCCGCTGGTTGTTTTGTGTAAATAATAGCAGCCGTTTTAATTCTTGGTGTTTTGGTAGCTAACAATTCAACTGGATATTTTTTTTGTTTTAATGGGCATGGCACTTTTTATTTGGTCAGGAATAACAATTCGAAAAGGCAGGAAATCAAGAAAAAAGAAAGAATGTCTTTTTTGTGCAGAAGAAATTTTGACAGATGCAAAAATATGTAAACATTGTGGTAAAGAATTGCCTGCGCCAAATATTGAAACTTGAAAAAATTATTTTTGGAAAAAACGAATGAAGAAATTAGAAATAGAACGAATAAAAAATATCACAAAATTTGTTTTAATTTGTTCTGTTTTATTGGGATCAGTGAACATAGTTTATGGAAATCAAGATATTAAGCAACTAGATAAACAAAATCTTAAAGATTTTGTTTCTTTTCCTTTAAAAGTAATAGTTTGGAGTTACAGGAAAGTCATTGGAAAGGGTGTGCGTAGCTTTTGTCCAATGTATCCAAGTTGTTCAACATATGGATTACAGGCAATTAACTCTCAAAGTCCATTCAAAAGTTTTTTATGTATTGTTGATCGTTTGGATAGATGTGGACACGACAGATATTTGTATCCTTTAATTCATAAGGATAGTAAATTATTGCTTTATGATCCATTACCGGAGAGAAAATGATGTTTAAAAAATTTGTCATCATACTGCTTTATTTAAGTTTATCTGTTAATATCGGCACTTGCCGTGAATTGGGACCTAAAACTTTAATTGAATATGGTAACACATTAGCATTGCGCGGTGAATTCAAACTAGCTGCGGAAGAATATTTCCGCTCTTTTTTTTATTTTCCAAATTTACGAAATGAATTAACTCTTATTGAAACAATGTTAAAATTTGCTGAAAAGTCCGAAGATTACTATTACGCATTGAAGCTTTCCGGACAAGTTGAAAATTTTGATTTTCCAATGGAATCAAATTATATTGGTAGATATTTTCGAGGAAGATCAAAATATCACATAGGTGAATATTCATCAGCAATTGCAATACTTAATATGCCTAATGAATGCCCGCAGTCAACAAAATGGGTAAGTCAATTTTATCGTGGTTTATCTTTGATGCGAATGAAAAAATGGAGTAATGCGGTAAAAGAGTTTGAATCTATTGGGTCGGAATTTCGGTATAATGAATATAAAATGAAAGCAATTTTGAATGCTAAAAAAGGGGAAAGTATCCGTTTTTGTTCTCCCCGAAAAGCTGGCATTTTATCTGCCATCATACCGGGGAGTGGATATTTTTATTCTAAAAGTCCTAACTCTGGACTGGCATCTTTTTGCACGATAGGACTTTTATTATATGGATCTATTTCTGCATTTCAAAGTCAAAATGATGGCACAGGGGTACTTTTATCAATTATTGGATTTGGGTGGCATTTGGGTGGAATTTATGG